>SKPY01000360.1 GCA_007119305.1 Nitriliruptorales bacterium | reverse complement strand
TCCACGCCTGGGACTGCCACGGCGCCAAGCGGGCCGGGTGCCTCGCCGGCTGGTGCGCACGGCTCGAAGGTGCCTACGGCGACGTGTTCACCCCACCGGATGTGACCGGCGACGACCTCGAGCAGGTCGCCGAGGGGCTGCTCGCCCTGCCAGAGGACTGAAGTCGCGGGTTCACCACCTTGCCGAGGTGGCCACGCCAGTTCGACAACGTCCTGCTGGGCTGAACCTGCTGGACGTTCCCTCCGTGCGGTCTTCCCAGGCACCGGACGGGATGCGCGGTCGCGAGTTGAACGTCTCGCCTCGACGCCAGCGGTTGCCGAGCGCTGCGGCGTCACCCCTTTGACAAATCCCCAAAGGTGTTCCGTACTGCCGCCGAGCTACGCTGCGTGATCTGATGTTCAACCCAACCCGGCGAGGTCCGCACTCAGGTTGCGTGCTGGGGGATGTCGGACCCCAGTCGTGGGGACGCGCGGCGGATGCTGTTGAGGACCATCCACGATGCAAGCTCGCCCGCGGTTTACCGCACACGAACGACGTATGCGCTACAGTGCGGTGCGAAGTCGGCGAAACAGAGGACCCATGAGCGCGAGGAGCACGTCGTTTCGCATCAGCGACGAAGCCAGAGCGCGCCTCGCAGAGCAGGCCGCGCGGCAGGGCGTCAGCGCCACCGCGCTGCTCGAGCGGCTGATCCTCGAAGGTGTCGACGCGCTCGAGCACCCGGGGATCGTCTTCCGCGGCCCGCCGCATGACCGCCGTGCAGCGCTGGCCGCCGGCCCCGACGTGTGGGAAGTCATCGCGCGACTGCGCGAGCTTGGGGGCGACGAAGAGCAGCGCATCGCCGCCTTGGCTGCCGAGAGCGACCTGCATCCTCGCGAGATCCGCCTCGCGTTGGACTACGCCGCCGCTCACCCCGACGACGTCCAGGCGCGCATCGAGCGCAACGAGGCCGAAAGCGCAGCGAGTCGGCAGGCCGCCCAGCAGCGCGCGGCCCTGCTGCGGTGAGGTTCCTGCTTGATGAGATGTATCCGCCCGAGGCGGCGGCGCGGCTGCGCGACCGGCATGGGCATGACGCCGTGCACGTCACCGAGGTAGGGCTGCGCGCGACCGGTGATGCGGTCATCGCTAGTGTCGCGCGGGCGGAAGGCCGAGCGAAGGTGACGGAGAACGTTGCGCACTTCGCCGCTGAGCGGGATCTGGTGCTGGTGTTCGTCCCAAAGCGCAAGCTGCCCGCCGGTGGCGGCCAGGCCGCTGCTCTGGCCGACGTGCTGGATCGCTGGTTCCAGGATCATCCCGAGCCGTATGTCGGCTCCCACTGGCCCGCCTGATCCGAGCCGACGAACCGGCCTTGTAGCGCCGTTTCCATTGCCGGCTCTGACTGAACTGATCACTTCCCAGAGTCAAGAAGTCGCGGTGCAGCTATCGAACTCGGTCTATCCCGGCTTCGGTCGAAGTCGAGACCGGTCCGAGAGGGGGATAGGCCGTACTGCTGGACGCGGTCCTTCGCCACAGGGACCGTGCATCACGGGTGCAGGCTCAGGCACCCTCGCTGATAGGGGGCTGCCACTTCAGGACCGTCGGATGCTCGCAGTCGCTGTTGTCGAGAACGATGTGTGCGTGCTCGACTGGGTGCGCCTCGAAGCGATAGAGAGCCTGCCCGGGTAGGTAGCGGGCGTAGTAGTGCTTCCTGACAGCGCTAGTCGAACCGAACAACTCGAGGTCCCGAACCATCGCGCGCTCGAGTGTGACGCTCTCTGGCACGTGCAGGTAGAGCGCGAGGTGCCACTGATGCCGTAGTTCCGGACGCAGCAGGAAGACGCCCTCGACGATCAACGTGGCTTGGGGGGGTGCCTCGACGGGTCTTGTCGTCTGGTTGTCTGAGCTGTGGTCGAAGATGGACAGGGGGACCGAGGGAGCCCCTCTGGCGAAGGGTTCGAGCAGGCGGCGCCGGAGGGCGACGTACTCGAACGAGTCGCGGTAGTAGCCCTCGGCGGACAGGCGGCCGCGGCGCAACCGCTGCTCCCGCGGGTTGTGCCACCCGTCGAGCGAGGAAGTGATGACCGGAGTTGCGCAGTGCTCGGCGAGCCCTCGAGCAAACGAGGTCTTGCCGGCGGCGTCGGGTCCGTCGACAGCGACGAGCTGACGGCGCCGCCCCGTCCCGCTGTCGATGAGGGTCGCGAAATCATGCACCAGCGACATCGCTCCAGCATGGCGTTTGCCTCGAACCTGTCACCAGTGCGCGCCCCTGGCGTGCTCCCAGGCCATGGCCTGGAGGCCGCAGCAGGCCTCGGGTAACGCCGGTAGGGGCGGTCGAGACTCGTGCCGTCTCGCGAGGGCCTGTCTCAGAAAGCGGACGTAGCGGGACCAGGAGGCCTGCTCGGCCCAACCTTTGGTTGTCCGAGTGGCGTTGTCGAGCGCGTCCTCGATCAGGGCATCGTGCAAGGGGCGATACAGCAGCGGCCACGTAACCCGCGCCGTTCCCGTCAACCGGGCTTCCAGGACGTGGACCAGTTCTGCGGGGCGGCCGCCGCCATGCAGCAGAACGAACTCGTGGAACCCGCCGAGGCCGCGGGGGCGCTCGAACCTGAAGCGAGCTCGGCGACCGGGATCGTACAGGTCCACCCAGTAGCGAATGGGCCCGTGCCCGCCCTGTGCGCCGACCTGCAGCGACCGATCAAGCCGCATCGCAGGCCAACGGTCCCTGGGCCACAGCCGGTCGTCGTCACCGGCCAGCGCATCGATGAGGTCGGCTACTGCGTCGACGTCGTCGATGGTTCGGCGGTGAACGTTCGTGACGCGCATGATGGTTCTCCCGGCAGCCGGCGACGGTGAAGTGGAGAGTATTCTCTAGTTCATGCCCATGCCAGCCCGGTTCAGCATCGACCAGCTCCTGGATTGCGCGCTCGAGCTGTTCGCCACCGGCGGACTGGCTGCAGTGAGCGTGGCGCGCGTCGCAGAGCAAGCAGGGGCGCCGAGCGGATCCGTCTACCATCGGGTCGCCGGCCGAGACGACCTGCGGGCACGGATGTGGATACGGAGCGTGGAGCGGTTTCAGGTCGGCTACCTCCAAGCCCTGGCCGATGAGGATCCGCAGCGCGCCGCCGAGTGGGCCGCGTGCCACGTGCTCGACTGGACGCGGGCCCACCCAACCGACGGGCTGCTCCTGCTGCAACACGGCGCTGGCGACCTGCTGACCGTCGACGTGAGCGCGAAGGTTCGCGAACGCGCTGCCCTCGGCCGTGGGCGACTGGAACAGGCGATCAACGACTGGCGGAGACGCCACCCCGCTGCCCCCACCCCCGGTCGGGCCCGATTCGCGCTCATCGATCTACCGTACGCAGCCGTGCGCCCACATCTGCAAGCAGGACAGGCCATCCCCGCCGAGGCGAACGACCTGCTCCGAGACGCCCTGTCCGGTGTCCTGTCGTAGTGCCCCGGACGAGTTCATGTGCCTGGCCAATGGACCGCAACCTTCGGGGGCTGCCACTTGGGATGCAGCTAACTGCGCCTGCCCTTCGACGACACCACCGACCTCGACCTCGCGCAGCGGGGGTTCATCGCTGCGCTGCCGGACACCGTGACCACGGCCGACGGCCGCCCGGTCTGGGACAGCCACCGGTTCGACTTCGTCGCTGGCGAGGCGCCGGCCACGACGACCGCTCCATCGTGCTGGATGGGGTCGCGCTGCAGACCCTCTACACGCCCGACACCGAGGCGCCGGCCGAGTTCGTGTTCCTGCTGCCGGCCTGGCGGGCGCTGTGGACCGCGGAGGTCGTCACCCACGTCCTGACAAGCTCTACACGCTGCGGGGTGCGCAGGTACGGGACGCGCTCGCGTGGGCGAAGGCGATCGACGCGATGATCGCCCGGTTCGGCGCCGACACCGAGCTGGTGTTCGCCTCCCATCACTGGCCGACCTGGGGCCACGACGCCTCGCTCGCCCTGCTCCGCACCCAGCGCGACACCTACCGCTACCTGCACGACGAGACCCTGCGGCTGACCAACCGCGGCGAGACGATGGTCGAGATCGCCGAGCACCTGGAGCTGCCGCCGACGCTCGCCCGCACCTGGTCCTCACGCGGCTACTACGGCTCGGTCAACCACAACGTCAAGGCGGTCTACCAGCGCTACCTCGGTTCTTCGACGGCAACCCCGCCAACCTCCACCCCCACCCGCCGGTGGAAACCGCCAAGCGCTACGTGGCCTACATGGGCGGTGCCGACGCGATCCTGGAGCGGGCCCGTGCCGATCACGAGGGCGGCGACGACCGCTGGGTCGCCGAGGTCGTCAAGCACGTCGTGTTCGCCGACCCCGACAACACCGCCGCCCGCGACCTGCTCGCCGACGCGCTCATCCAGCTCGGCTACCAGGCCGAGTCGGGACCGTGGCGCAACTTCTACCTGACCGGCGCCAAGGAGCTGCGCGACGGCGTCACGGTCCTGCCCACCCCGACGACCATGACCTCTGACGTCATCCAGGCGATGGACACCGGCTTCCTCGCGATCTGCATCCGCCACCCCGACGTCGCCGAGCTCGCAGCCACCGTGCAGCTCGTCCTGCCCGACGTTGATGAGTCCTACCTCCTCGAGCTGTCCTCCGGCGTCCTCCACCATCGCCGCGGCCCAGCCACCGCGGCTGTGGACGCCACGATCACGCTGCCGCGCTCGCAGCTCAACGCGCTGCTCACGAGCGGCGAGCCCGCGACGATCCTCACCGGGCCGGACGGGCCGTGAAGGCCGCATCGGTGGGCGAACACGCGCCAGGAGGGCACCGTACGGCAGGGCTCCCGGCATCCCACAACCCTCATCGGTATGCTTCACGTATGCGGGTGCGATTGGGACGAAAAGGTGACTACGCGGTGCGCGCGGTGCTGCACCTCGCACGTCATGAGGGCGCGGGGCGGCGTAAGACACGGCAGATCGCCGAGGATATGGGGGTTCCTGAGACCTACCTGCCCCAGATCCTCGCGCAGCTTGTCGCCGCCGGGCTCGTGACGTCGCAGGCCGGCCGGGTCGGGGGCTACGCGCTCGCCAAGCCGGCGGCGCAGACGCAGCTGCTCGAGGTCATCGAGGCGGTCGAGGGGGAGATCGGGCTCGAGGAGGAGTGCATCCTGCGGGGCGGCCCGTGCCGGTGGGAGACCGAGTGTGCAGTCCACCGCTTCTGGGCGGGGGCGCAGGCGGCGTTCCGTGACCACCTGCGCGCGGTCTCGTTCGACGACGTCGCCGATGTCGATGCCGAGCTGTCCGCAGCCGCCGTCAGCGACTGATCGTCGGCAGGCCGTGCTCGTCAGCGCACGACGATCGTGATCTGACCGCTAGGATGCAGCGTGCACAGGCCCTCGATCGTTCCGGGTGCGGTGAAGGTCTGGCGCACGGTCTGGCCGGCGTCGACGTAGTAGGGGCCGACCTCGTGCCCGGACCCGTCGCGGTTACGGATCTCGATCGTGTCCCCGACCGAGACCTCCAGTGTGGGCGGCAGCAGCTCCACGACCTCTCCGGCGGCGATCCGTGCCGCCGTGCCCGCCGGAACCTCGACGACGATGAGGTCCGACCGCAGCGTGGTGACTGACGCCACGACGAGGAGCACGATGGCGGGACCGGCGAGGAGCGCCAGGAGAATCAGGACACCGCGGCCGACCGTGGCGGGGGTGCTGGTCATCATTCCTCCTGGGGGTCGTTGCCCCGGGCGCCGGGACCGCGAGGGCCCGAGGCAACGACCGGGCTGGACCGTCAGACGTCGGCGTGGTCCCGCACCTCGACCGAGACCGTGACCGCTCCGGCGTGCTCGAGCTCGAGCGTGAGCGTGAACTCCTCGCCGGTCACGAGGTCCTCGGCGAGATCCATGAGCATGATGTGGTAGCCGCCGGGTACGAGCTCGACCGTGCTCCCCGCAGGGACGGGAATGCCAGGAACCTCCCGCATGCCCATCATCGCCGGCGCGTCCGAGTCCGACCCACCGTGCATCCCGGTGTCGTCGGACATGTGACCGTTGCCGTCGCTGCTCATGTGGCCGTCGCCGGCCATGCTGTCGTCATCGACCTCGTACGTCTCGTGGACTTCGACGCGTCCGGCGAAGCCCTCCGGCACGCTCGCCGCGACGAGAACGTCGTCGGTCGCCGTCGGGTTCTCGAGGTCGAGATAGACGGCGGCGACGCCGGCGCGGCTCGGTGACATGCGGCTGCGGGCGTGGTGGACGAGGATCGCCGCCTCCTCGTCGGTCTCGGCGGCCTCGGGTTGCTGTACGACCGCAGCCGCCCCCTCGACGGTGAGATCCGGTCCGTCGGCGCCGCTGCAGGCCGGCAGCAGCAGCCCGACCGCGACGGCGCTGGCGACAAATCGGTATCGCTGCATCGTTTCTCTCCTGTCATCGGGGGGAAGTGCCCGCCTTGTCGGGGGCTCTGGGGAAGGTTCAGGGCAGCAGGGCGCGGATGAGTCGCGCGTAGTCGTCGGGGGTTGCGCCGAAGGGCAGTTCGCGGACGAGGTGACCGCGGTCGTCGACCACGTAGGTGAGCGCCGAGTGGAGGACGTCGTAGCGCTCATCCCCGGGTTCGTGCGCCTCGATCTCGTACCGCACACCGAGCCGGTCCGCCGCCGCGGCGAGGGCCGCCTCGTCAACCGGGATGAGGGCGTGGTAGTCGTCGTCGAAGAAGTGGCTGAGGTAGGACCGCAGCCGGTCCGGCCCGTCGCGTTGCGGGTCGACGGTGACGAACGCGACGCGAGTGCGCGCTGCCAGCGCCGGGCCGACGGCGTCGCGTGCCTGGGCGATGTCGGACATCGTCATCGGGCACACGTCGGGGCACGACAGGTAGCCGAAGTAGACGAAGAGCAGCTCGCCCGGGTCGGGGATGAGGTCGACCTCCTGAGGCGCGTCGGCGGTGCGGTGGTCGACGAACGTCAACCCGTCGACCGCTGGCATGGGGTCCCGCGCTACGCCGGGCAGCTCTGGTTCAGACAGGAGCGCCGAGGCGAGGCCGACGCCGAGGATCACGGCTGCCAGGAGCACGGCGGGGCGCTGAGCGAGCCGTTTGGGGTTCATCGTCGGCTCCTTCAGTGTGGTCAAGCATCCCGCTGCAGGGTCACCACGCCGGCGATCCCGAGCGGCATGATCGTCCAGGAGGCGAGCGTGCCGACGAGCAGCCAGACCGTCCCCGACCGACCGAACGTCGCGTTGAGATACGCACCGAACGGTCCGAGGGACGTCGCGCCGTCGAGGGCGACGAGGGCGAGCACGCGTGCGGCTTCCAGGGGGTTGATGAGGACTGCCGCGAGCAGACCCACCGGGCCGAGCCGCAGACCGGGGGCGACGCCCGCGAGGAGGAGGTCGAGACCGAGTGCGAGCAGCAGCCACAGCGCCGCGGCGGCGGCGGTTGCCTGATGATGGGTGCTCGCCGTTGCCGAGAGCAGGACGCCAAGGGACACCGCAGCCGCGGTGGCGCCGAGGCTGATCGCGAGGACGAGGCCTGACGCAGCGACGTCGGCTGCGGTCGCGACCGCGGAGGCCAGCAGCAGGCCCACCCCGAGCCCCACTGCGACGACGGCCCAGACCGCAAGCACGCAGCCGGCGAAGGCGGCGAGGGGGATGAGCCCGCGCGAGAGCGGTTGGCTTGCGAGCATCGCCAGCAGCCCGCGCTCGCGATCGCGTGCGAGGCTTCCGGCGCCGAGGAGCAGGCCGATGAGCGGGGGTAGGAGCAGCGCAAGGTGCACGAGTCCGTCGGTGACGGCACCCGCGCCGGCGAGTCCAAGCGAGGAGAAGGAGCGCAGGCCGGCGATCGCGACGGCAACGGCGGCGGCGGCGAAGACCACGCCGCCCACTGCGATCCAGTGGCTGCGGGTGACGCCGCGCAGCTCGAAGGCCGCGAGGGCTGTGGCCTGGCGCAGCGCGGTCATCCGGCCACCTCCCGGATGGCGAGGTGCGCGAGCGTGGCGTCACCGACAGCGGGCGCCGCCCCCGGGGGACCGTCGAGCCGGAGGCGGCCATCGACGAGGTGCCCGGTCGTGCTCGGCACGCCAGCGAGGTCGCCGGGTGAGGGCGCGGCGACCACGATCGCCGCCCCGCGGGCCCGGGCTTTGCCGAGAATGCGGGCCAGCCCGGCTCGCCCTGGCTCGTCGAGGTTGGCGGCTGGCTCGTCGAGCAGTAGGACCGTCGGTGACCCGAGCAGCGTCAGCGCGATCGCGAGGCGCTGGCGCTGGCCGCCCGACAGCGTGCCGACCGGTTCCCCGAGGGGCGGAAGGAAGCGTTCGGGAAGCTCGGGGGGCAGCGTGGAGGTGTCACGGAGCCGGCCGAAGAGGTCGAGAAGCTCGGCAGGCGTCGCCCACGGCGGGAGGCCGGGGACCTGGGGGAGGTAGCCGAGCGCTTTCCTGCTGCGCATGTCCCGCCCGAACCGCGTCCCGTCGAGCAGGACCTCGCCCTCGAAGCGGGTCAGGTCGGCGATGCACCGGAGCAACGTCGTCTTCCCGCTGCCGTTCCAGCCTGCGAGCAGGAAGATCTCTCCCGCCTCGACGTCGAGGTCGACGCCTTCGAGGACCGGTGTCCGTCCAAAGCGCTTCGACAGGGCCCGGACCTGCAGATGCGGGTGGTGCTCACGCATGGGCATGGTGGAACCTTCTCGGAGAGGGGCGGCGCGAAGCGACGAGCAGGAAGCCGAGGGCGGCGCTGAGCACGGCTGCGGCGGCGATCCGCGCGACCCCTCGAGCGGGCTGGTCCTCCGGCTGCGGGACCGGCGGCGAGACGGGCGTCGTGATCGGCAACTCGTCGGTCAGCACCGGGGTCTGGCGTCCCCAGCGCTCTTCGACGGAGCGCAGCAGGCGTAGCGCAGGTGTCCCGGCGAGGGCGAGGAGCTCGGGGTTGCGGCCGAGGAGCCGGTCCACCGCACCGCCTTCGACGTGCGGGATCGCGCCGTATCCCTGGGGGTGCCCCTCGTACCCCCGGTAGGTGCTCCAGAAGTTGCCGCTGCCCCGGTCGGACCAGGTGAGCCCGGCGAGGCGGCCGCCTTGGGCGAGCACCTGGATGTCGTTGTCGACGAAGCTGTTCGCGCGGAAGGTCGCCTGTGCGGAGGGGTAGGCCGAGACCCCGACGGTGTTGCGCGCGACGGTGTTCGCGGCAAGGCGCAGCGGGTGCTCGCCGCCGGCAGGACCGTCGATGTGGACCCCCACCCGGTTGCCGACCAGGATGTTCTGGGTGGCCTCGACGTCCGTGACGTCCTTGAGGAGCAGCGCGAACCCTGTCGAGCCCGACCGGCTGCCCTCGATGTGGTTGCGCAGGACCAGCGCGGGACCGCGGTACATGAGCACGGCGCCGGAGAGGTTGTCCGTGAAGTGGTTCTCGATGAGGGTGAGGTCGCGGGCGTACATCGAGTGCACCGCGTAGCGGCTGCCGCGCACGACGTTGCCATCGATGATCGCGTTGGAGCCGAACGAGACGTACACGCCGTCGCGGGCGTGCTCGATCCGGTTGCCGCGGACGAGCACATGCTCGACGTCGTGGAGCCAGATCCCGTCGCCCCGCGCGCGGTGCGCCAGGTCGCTGTCGACAGCTGTGCCGTCGTCGTGAGCGCCGTCTGGTGGTGGCTCGTCGTCGGTGTCATGCTCGACCGCGTGGCCCTCGTCGAGGATCGCCCCACCGGGCCGTCCCATGATCGTGTTGTCGACGAGTCGGACGGAGGCCGCCTCCTCGACGGCGATCCCGATGTAGCTATTCGCGACGCGCACGCGTTCGACGGTCACGTCGTCGGCCTCGATGCGGATCGCGGCCGGGTTGCCGGTCGGACCCGTCCCCGAGCCGCGGACGGTGACGCCCCGGACGACCGTGCCGGGCGCGCGGATCGTGAGGACGGTGCCGCTGCCGTCTCCGGCGATCACGACCTCGCCCCGTGGCTCGATCACGACGGGGCGGTCGATGACGACGGGCCCGCGGTAGGTCCCGGCCGGCACGACGACCCGCTGGCCCGGCCCGGCCCGACCGATGAGGTCGGCGAGGCTCGCGGTCTCCGCATCTGCGTCCGTGGCCGCCGGTCGCGTCTCGGCTCCGGCGGACGCCGGCAACGCGGGGACCAGCACGACCGCGACCGACGCCGCGAGCGCCACGGTGAGCGGGCGTGCCACCTGGGCCCGCCAAGCAGACAGCCGCGGGGCGACGGTCAGCAGGAGGGCGGCCAGCAGGAGCGCGACGAGCCCGAGGCCGGGCCACGACCAGGTCATGAAGTTCCACACCTCGGTGGGCCCGACGACGAGCGGGGTGAACGGCTCGATGCGCAGCGCGGCGCCAGGGTCGAGATCCCGCCCGTACTGGTGGAGGCGGAGCTGGATGACCGCGAGGACACCGACCGGCATGCCCCACAGGTACACGAGCCCGAGGATGCGCAGGATGCGGCGTCGCACGAGGAGGGCGAGGCCGACGGCGACGAAGGCAACCGCGATGGCGTACGGCCACAGTGCGATCTCGGGGAAGTCGGCGAGGTCGAACGGGCGCATCCCCACGTAGTGGTTGAGGCTGCTGATCTCGTCGACGTCGCCGGTGACCTTGCGGCCGTACGCCTCCATCGTGAGGCCGCCGGGGTACTGGGGCGCGTGCAGCGTCGCGCGCCACAGCGGCAGGAACCAGCCCCCGGCGACGAGCGCCGATGAGACGACGGCGAGCACGCTCACCCACGGGGCGGGCAACGCTTGGCGGGTCGCGTCGGGCGCGCTCACGGTCGGCCTCGGTCGTGTGTCAGTCGCGAACGGTGAGCTCGCCGACCATCCCCGCGTCCCGGTGGCCCGGGATCGAGCAGTACACCTCGTAGGTACCGGCGGGGGCGGTCACGGTGTCGGTGGTGCTCTCGCCGGCGTCGGCGTAGATCTCCACCCCGAGCTCGTCGATCGTCCAGTCGTGCTCGACGACGCCCTGGTTGTCGAGCGTCACCTCGGTCGGCGTGTCAGCGGCGATCGAGACGTCGGCGGGGTCGAACGCGAACTCGGTGCCGACAATCGTGAGGGACTCGGCGACGTCGCCGCTACCGTCACCGCCACAGCCGGCGAGAGCGAGGACGGTGAGCGGGACGGCCAGTGCGGTGCGGTGTCTCATCGGTGCTCCTGTGTTGTCGTGAGCGATGGTGTGCCGAGGACCCAGCCGGGGTGAAGGTCGTGTGGGGGCCTTCCCCGCTGGGCAGGCTCAGTTGGGTTCGACGAGCAGCCAGCCCTGCATCTCGAGGTGCAGCGCAGAGCAGAACTCGGTGCAGTAGAAGGCGAACGACCCGGTGCGGTCGGCTTCGATCGAGACGGTCAGGGTCTCGCCGGGATCGAGGCTCGCCTGGGCGTTGTAGCCGGGGATCGCAAACCCGTGCGTCGCGTCCTGCGCGGTCTCGATGCTCGTGAGGTGGAAGTTGACGGTCTGCCCCTCCTTCACCCGCACGACGTCGGGTTTGAAGTGGCTGCGCAGGACGGCCATGTAGACGTCGACGACGTCACCGTTGTCCTCGATGCGGGCCTCGTCGTAGGTCGTGGCCACCGGTGAGATCTCCTTGGTGAGGGTGTCCATCCCCACCTCCGGATAGGTCGTCCACACCGTGTCGGCGAGGACGTCGACGGAGACCATCTGCGCGTAGTGGGGCTCGCCGAAGCCGATCGGCATGTCCGCGAGCAGCGACATCTCGTCGCCGGAGACGTCGATCAGCTGGAAATTCTGCGGGTGCAGCGTGCCCACCGGGGTGTGGCGGTCGACCGACCACTTGTTCATCGCGACGAGGTAGTCGCGCGTCGCCCCGACAGTGTCGCCGTGCGAGGTGGCGAGGTGGCCGATGTTGTAGTGGACGGGGATCTTGTCGACGAGCTGCCACGCGTCGGCGTCGCTCACCCCGGCTTCGGGCCCGAGCGTCCACATCGCCACGGCGCTTTCGACGAAGAGGCTCGTGTAGGCGTGACCGTCGCCGTCGTACTGGGTGTGCAGCGGGCCGCCGCCGACCTCCACCTGCGCCTCGACGACCGAGTCGAAGGTGAGGATCGGAACCCCGAAGGGGTCATGTCCCTCAAGGTCGTTCTCGGCGATCGCGCGTTCGATGCGCTCGATCGAGTACACGGTCGTGTTCGGGTCGAGCTTGCCGGACACGGTGATGTAATTGCCGTCGGGCGACACGTCGACGCCGTGGGGGTTGCGGGGCTCGGGGGCGAAGTAGAGGAGCCCCTCCTCGATCGCGGTGTCGAGCGTGATCATCCGCATCCCGTTGTGCTCGACGTACTTGCCGTCGGCGACGACCTGCTCGGCCTTGTGCCAGTCGATGATGTGCAGGTAGTCGTAGTCTGCGGCGATGGAGCTCGTCTCCAGCGGCGGTTCGCCCTCGAGGATCCCACCTGTAGCCATCTCGACGTTGTAGCTGTTGATGAACGCGTAGCCGTCGCTGGCGAGCTTGCCCGCGTCGGCGAGGTCCTGGTTGTAGGGCGGCAGCTCGATCTGGAAGCTCTCGTCTTCCAGGAAGTGCCCGGTGTCCTGGTCGACCGACAGGAACGTCGAGACGCCGCGGAACTCCTCCTCGTAGTCGGCGAGGTCGGCGTATCCGCTCTCCGACCAGATCGGTGCGGGGGTCTTGGCGGAGATGTGCACGTACTCGGTGTTCGGTGTGGCGAACACCCCGCCGTGGGAGCTCTGCAGGTTAGGGACGTCGTAGATCTCTCGGGTCTTGAAGTCGCGCAGATCGATCAGGGCGATGCGTCCGTTCGCGCGGTCGTTGATGTAGAGGAACCTGCCGTCGTAGTCACCGTCGGTCTCGCTGAGCGCAGGGTGATGGGTGTCGCCCCAGAGCAGCGGGTCGTTCTGCTCGGGATCGAAGCCTTCCTCGAACAGCTCCATCGTCCAGTCCGCCCCGAAGCCGTAACCGGACCACGCGTCTGGGGCAAACACGGGGATCGTCTTGAGCAACCGCATCGAGGGCACGCCGATCACGTGCATCTGGCCGGAGTGTCCACCCGAGGCGAACAGCAGGTACTCGTCGTGCTCGCCGGGCGGTACGAACGTCGAGAGCGCCGCTTCGGCCTGCTCGCCCGTGAACCCGCGCTCGCTCGCGATCGCCGCGAGGTTGCCGCCGGTCGCGACGCCGAAGCCGAACCGTGCACCGACGATGCCGAGCACCAACCCCACGATCACCGCGATCACGAGCCCGGGTCCGGAGATGAGCCGTAGCCGGCTCTTGCCCTCCTGATCGGTCATGTCGAACGCCTCCTTATCGGAGTGCCTCACCGGAAGAGCCCCGCCCTGGACCTTTGCCGGACGGGGGACGGGCCGCCGTCTCCGGTACTCCCTGAACATTACACTAAACGTTTAGCATGGTGATAATTGAGCCTCGCGTCCGGCCCGTTCGGCCAACGTTCCTGGATCTCGCCGGCGAGCTGCTCGGTGAGCGCGGCCGCCTGTGCCGCGTCGGCGTCGACGTGGCGGCGCCTGCGAACACCGTGGTCGCTCAGCACCACATGGAGATCGGGCACCACGCCGTGGCGGGCCAGGCAGGAGCGCGCGCACTCGAGCTTGCAGCCGTCGATCGCGACGACCGGGCGACCGGAGGTCGCCGTCCGCACGAGCGCAGGCACGTCACCGCCGACACCGGCGATGCACGACATCTCGGCGACCCCGCGACGGTCGAGGGCGATGGCGATCGTGTTCGTGGTCTGCGCGGCACTCGAGCAGCCGGAGCACGAGTAGGCCAGTGGTAGGCCGTCTCGCCGGGACGCAGCAGCCATCGGTGAACCCTCTTGCCCTACGCTAATCGTAGAGCATATCGTTTAGTTCATTGCTCATGATACCGGCTGTAGGTTCCTTGGACCAATCGGCGGGAGAGGGTGCCGTGGAAGACCTCGCATTGAACCGACGCACGGAGTACGGCGTGCGGCTCTGCCTCGTCCTGGCCGACGGCTGGCCGGAGGACCGCGTAAAAGCCCGTGAGCTGTCCCGGGCCGCGGACGTCTCACCCGGCTTCGCCGCACAGGTGCTCGGCGCCCTCGTGCGTGCGGGTCTCGTCGTCTCCTACGCAGGGCCGCACGGCGGCTACGAGCTCGCCCGTGATCCTGCCGGTGTCTCGCTGCTCGAGGCGATCCAGGCACTGACCGGGGACCTCGTCTCCACGCGCTGCATGCTCTGGGGCGGTCGCTGCGTCCCAGAGAATCCCTGCGCGATCCACGATGCGTGGCACGCGGCGCAGGAGGCGTTCGTGACGAGCCTCGCGGACACCGACCTCGCCACCCTCGCGCGCAACCGCCGCCACGCCGTGCGGCCTGCCTCCGTAGCGCTGGAAGCGCGGGCCCCCACGCTCGCCGGTGCACCGACCGGGGTGCCCGCCGCAGCCGACCGCCGCTGAGCGGCCGCTCGGTGGTAGTCGCTGTGGCGACAGTTGTGGCCACCTTCGCCAGAGGGAGCCACTGGCGGACCCGACACCCGATGGTTGGTCCGGTTCGGTGAGGAGGCAGGACCAGCGTCGGCGCAGGAGCGGTCCCATGTCGGGACACGCCTCCTTGCCCGCCCGACCACGAGCGGCTCCCGAGACCAGGTTGTGTTAACGTGTACATCGATACGAGCACAGCCGAAGTGGAGTCCTGGGATGTGGTCAGGGCGTAGGCGATGATCACCCACTGCACGCGACCGGGCGAGAACCCCAGGTCCCTCTCGATCGCTGGCAAGGCGGTGTAGACGATCGTGCTGTCACTGACAACAAGGAAGAACG
>SKPY01000084.1 GCA_007119305.1 Nitriliruptorales bacterium | reverse complement strand
TGGCGGCGGCGGGCACCGCAGTCGTGCTGTCGGCCGAGCCCCCACCCGAGCCGGCCCGGGCGGCCCGGGCGGGCACCCTGCTCGCGATGTCGGGCATGAACTCGGCATCGGGGGAGGGCGCGGTGCTCGAAGTCGACCACCCCACGGTGTTCGGCTACCCCTGCGAGCAGGTCTTCTACGTCTCCTACGCGGGCCCTGGGCCCGGACAGCCCCAAGGCGAGGCCGTCCGCCCCATCCGCACCGGTGCCCCCTACGCCCAGGAAGACACCCGCAAGCGCCCGTTCGTCGAGCAGGTCGACGCCGCGCAGGTCGACGAGCAGATCCCCGGCCCGATCACCCTGCTCGCGCACTCCCAGGGCGCCTGGGTGGCCTGGCAGGCCGCCGCCGACGGACTGCTCGACGACGTCGAGACGCTGGTGGTCAGCGGCCCGTTCCCCGACAGCGCGCTCGGCTGGCCGCCGCCGGGCGCGTCCGGTCCGGGTCGGGTGGGAGCCGACTTCATCAGGGTCCTGCGGCCGCTGACGCGGGTGATCACGTTCGAGTTCGACCCCTATGACCCCGTCGCGCGGGACGTCCTCGAGGAGGCCAACGTCCCGCGGGAGATCTACTCCCGGCCACTGCCCGAAGACCTGCGCGTGCTGAGCGTCTTCGGCCTCGGCGACCTGCCGCTGAACCCTGGTGGCTGGCGCCTCGACGGGGCGGTGGACGCCTGCCCGGTGCTCGCCGACCACCCCGATCTGCCACGGGCCGGCGGCGCGCAGCGTCAGATCGCCGCCTTCCTCGACGGGGAACCCCTCGAGCCCTGCCCCACGTAACGCCGGCTCGTCCACCCCCTGTCGATGGCCTGGAAGCCACCCCTCGCAGACGGTGCGGCCGCCTACAGGCGTTCCAGGGCCCGCAGGGCTGCCGGGCGGGAGCCTCGACGACACCAGCGGCCCCCGGCGAGGCGTTCCCCCGGCGAGGCGTTGACGTCGGGAGCGGAGGTCGCCCGGCACGCGTCGCGGCGCTGGCCGACCCCGCGACCCCGTCCTCGACCCCGGGCTACAGGACCGCGAGCAGGAGCACGGCGCCCACCGCGAGCACGGCAAGCGCCACGCGCAGGCAGGCCAGGTGGAACGCCCGGCGGTACTGCGCCCCCTCCGCCGAGTAGGCCGCCGGCTGCGGGGGCCTGACGGTCACGTCGCGCACCGCAGGCGCCCGGCTGCGCGCGCCGGCCTGCAGACGGTCGTACGAGGCCCGGCGTGCCGAATCGCCGAGCACCTCCCAGGCGGCGTTGGCCCTGCGGGCCTGCTCTGCGGCCTGGTGATCGCCAGGGCGCCGGTCCGGGTGGCTGGAGCGCATGAGACGCAGGTAGGCGGCCCGGATCTCAGCCTGCGACGCCAGCGGGTGGACGCCGAGCGCCTGGTAGTGGTCGCTGTGCATCGCGCGACAGCGTACCCGCTGCGCGAGCCCAGGCGCAGGTAGCGTGGGCGTATGCGACCATCGCGGCGCGTGCTCGTGCTCGGGGCCTCGGGCTACGTGGGCGGCCGGCTCGTGCCCCGCCTCCTCGACGCCGGCTACGAGGTGCGCTGCCTGGCCCGCTCACCCGCGAAGCTCTCCGGCCTGCCCTGGGCGCCGCACACGGAGATCGTCCAGGGTGATCTGCTCGACCGCGCCACCCTGCAGGCCGCGTTCGCGGGCGTCGACGCCTGTTACTACCTCGTCCACTCTATGGGGAGCCCCACAGGAAGCCCCACGCACCCCGGGAGCCCCACCCACCCGGGGGATCCCGCCGCGACCGGGGACCCCTGCTCTGCCGATGCGTCTGGCCCGGCTTTCGTGGCGGCCGACCGGCAGGCGGCGCACAACGCCGCGGACGCGGCCGCGCAGGCCGGGGTGCGGCGCATCGTCTACCTCGGTGGCCTCGGGGACGTCGATCAGGCCACGTCGCCGCACCTGCGCAGCCGGGCTGAGGTCGCAGACATCCTCGCCGCGGGACCGGTGCCCGCCACCATCCTGCGGGCGGCGGTGATCATCGGATCGGGCAGCGCCTCCTTCGAGATGCTCCGCCACCTCGTGGAGAACCTGCCGGTCATGGTGACGCCGCGCTGGGTCGACACCCGCGTCCAGCCGATCGCGATCCGTGATGTGCTGCGCTACCTCGTGGGGGTGATCGGCGACCTCGACGACACGGCCGACCACGACTACGACATCGGCGGACCCGAGGTCCTGACCTACCTCGAGATGATGCACCGCTACGCCCGGGTGGCCGGGTTGCCGCGGCGCCTCGTCGTGAAGGTCCCGCTGCTCACGCCGCGCCTGTCGAGCCTGTGGGTCGGCCTCGTGACGCCGGTGCCGGCCGGCCTGGCCCGCCCGCTGGTGGAGAGCCTGGGCAAGGAGGTGGTGGTGCGCACCGGTGCGGGACACGCCGACATCTCCGCGGTCGTGCCGGGGCCTTGCGTCGGCTTCGACGACGCGCTGCGGCTGGCAGCCGGCCGGGTTCGCGACCGGCAGGTGGAGACCTCCTGGCGGGACGCGGGCATCGCGGGGCAGGAGGTGGCCGAGCCCTACCCCGGCGATCCGGAGTGGAGCGGAGGGACGCTGCTCGTCGACGGGCGGCAGGTCGACGTGAAGGCGGATCCCGCGGCCGTGTTCCGGGTGCTGTGCCGCGTCGGCGGAGAGCGTGGCTGGCCTACGCACACGCGCGCATGGCAGCTGCGCGGCCTCGCCGACCGCCTCATCGGCGGGGTCGGGTTGCGTCGCGGCCGCCGGGACCCCGACGAGCTGCGCCCGGGTGACGCGCTGGACTTCTGGCGTGTGGAGGACCTGCGCGCCCCGGGCGACGGCGCCGAGGGCCTGCTGCGGTTGCGTGCCGAGATGCGGTTGCCCGGCCGCGCCTGGCTGGAGTGGCGGGTGGAGCCGTCCACCGATCCGCGGCGCCCGGGCAGCCGCTTCACCCAGCGCGCGCTGTTCGCTCCGCGTGGTCTCACCGGACGGCTGTACTGGTGGGTGCTCGCACCGGTGCACGGGCCGATCTTCCGTTCCATGCTCATGGCTCTGGCGCGCCAGGCGTACGAGGACGCGACAGCGGCAAGCGCCGGCCTCACCAGTAGCGGTGCGCCGAGCGCGGGGCCCGCGGGGAACGTCGCCGTGCCCGGGGGAGCAGACCGCGCCCGGCCGCCCGCGTCACGAGGCGGATGACGCGTCCGCGTTGCCCGGCGAACGGCGCGAGCACGGTCAACAGATCGTCGTCGGTCCAGCCCGTGCGGCCCCGGTCCTCGCCGGTGAGGGCCGTGCACACCGCCGCCGGCAGGTTCCAGTCGCCGACCGGCACGGCGTCGGGATCGCCGAGTGCCGCGCGGACCTTCCCGCACGTCCACGCTCCGATGCCCGGCAACGCGCGGAGACGGCTCTCGACCGCGTCCAGGCCGTCGCGCTCGTCAGCCCTCGCGAGACGCGCGTCGTCCACCGCGGCGGCGTGCAGCGCTCGCACGGCCCGCAGGCTCACTCCGCAGCGACGCAACGACCACGCCGGCGTGCCACCAAGCTGGCGTGGCGTCGGCCAGCACCAAAGGCCCTCCCCGGCAGGGGACCCGGCCAGCGCGGCAACCTGAGCCATCGAGCGGCGGGCCTCGACGGCCTGCACGAGCTGGGCGAGCACGGCACGCCCCACGGCCTCGCCGATCGTGGGCAGACGGCCAAGGCGCACAGGCCCGAGCCGACGGGCGACATCGCGCAGGCGCGGATACGCCGACAGCGTCGCGGCGAGCTCGTGCGGAGCGTCACGGGCCCCGACCCACGCGCGCGCGGCCTCGAGGGCAGCGGCTGCGGCATCCGCAGGGGTCGCGGTCGGGCCCCGAACCTCGAGGACGAGGCTCCCGTCGACGCTGCGGGCGTCGAGCAGCAGCGGCCCTGCGGGGCCTGGCTCGGCCCGCCGGACCGCGAACGGACGGGGACAGATGGCCACAGCCCCGCGCCGAGCGTGGTCGACGCGCACGACGGTGGTCGGGTCCCAGCCGGCGCGGATGCGATCCGCTGTCAACAGCGTGCGCTCGTACGCGTGCGCAACCGCGGGGGCAGCAGTCGGGGCGTCAGCCATGGCGGCAACGATGCCACAGCGGTGCGACAACACCCGCGAGCCGCCACGGCGGGGTGGATGCCGCGCGGGCGCTGCATCCTCGGGCGGGCCGGTGTGGTGCGGGGGTGGGGGCGGGCAGGATGCCGCGCGGGCGCTGCATCCTCGGGCGGGCCCGGTGTGGTGCGGGGGTGGGCGCGGGGTGGATGCCGCGCGGGCGCTGCATCCT
>SKPY01000425.1 GCA_007119305.1 Nitriliruptorales bacterium | reverse complement strand
CGGGCGGTGGGTCCCGGCTGGGGGCGCGGTCGTCGGACGTTGCGGCGCGGGCGCTGCATCGTCGGGCGGTGGGCGGGTCCGGGTGGTGGGGTTGTGGGAGGTTGCGGCGCCGGTGCCGCAACCGCCTTGGCGTCGCGCCGCACTCAGGGCTCGGCGAGGTCGGGGAGGCCGAGCCCGGTCGTCGAGGGGTCCGCGTAGCGTCGCCGGGGGATGCGCCCGGACAGGTGGGCGAGCCGTCCCGCCCGCACCCCGAGGCGCATGGCCTCGGCCATCCGCTCGGGGTCCTCGGCGCGCGTGACGGCGCTGGCGAGCAGGACGCCGTCGCAGCCGAGCTCCATCGCGCTGACCGCGTCGCTGGCGGTGCCGATGCCGGCGTCGAGGATGACCGGCACCTGCGCCTCCTCGACGATGATCTGCAGGTTGTAGGGGTTGCGGATGCCGCTGCCCGAGCCGATCGGCGAGCCGAGCGGCATCACCGCCGCGCAGCCCACGTCGGCGAGGCGGCGGGCGAGGATCGGGTCGTCGTTGGTGTAGGGCAGCACGACGAAGCCGTCATCGACCAGCTGCTCCGCGGCGTCGAGGAGCTCCACCGCGTCCGGGAACAGGGTGCGGTCGTCGCCGATGACCTCGAGCTTCACCCAGTCGGTCGCGAGCGCCTCCCGGGCCAGCTGCGCGGTCAGGACCGCGTCACGGGCCGTGTAGCAGCCGGCGGTGTTCGGCAGCAGCCGCACGCCGCAGCGGTCGAGCACGTCGAGCACGGAGCCCTTGGCCTGCGGGTCGACACGGCGCAGCGCGACGGTCGCCAGCTGTGCCCCCGAGGCGCGCACCGCGGCCTCGAGCGCGTCGAGGCTGCGTGCCCCGCCGGTGCCGATGATGAGGCGGGAGGTGAAGACCTCCCCGCCGAGCTCGAACTTGTCGTCCACGGGCTGCTCCTTGCCTTGCGGGGGCGCGGCGGCGTGAGGCGCCGCTGTGGGCTGCGCCGCTGTGGGCTGCGCCGCTGTGTGCTGCGCCGCTGGGTCCCGGTGCGTCTCGTCGCTCACTGCGCACCGCCCTGGATCGCTGCCACGACCTCGAGGCGGTCGCCGTCGACGAGCCGGTGCGCCTCCCAGCGGTTGCGCGGCACGACCTCGCCGTTGACCGCGACCGCCATGCGCTGCGCCTGCTCGCCGGCATGGTCCACGACCGCGTCGTGGACCGTCGCGGCCTCGGGCAGCTCGCGCTGCTCGCCGTTGACCGTCACCTTCATCCCACGGGCTCCTGCGCGAAGCGGCCGGGAGCGAACGGCGCGATCAGGTCGGGGACCGTGCCCGTGGTCAGCACCTCGGTGAGCGTCTCGGCGGTCACCGGCGTGAGCAGCACCCCGTTGCGGAAGTGCCCTGTGGCTGCCACGAGCCCCTCCGGTCCGGCCGGGCCGAGCAGCGGCGCGTTGTCGGGGCTGCACGGCCGCAGCCCCGCGACGGTCTCGGTGAGCTCGAGGTCGTCGATGCCCGGCAGGATCTCCCAGGCGGCGCGCAGCAGGTCGCGCACGGCGCCGGCGGTGACGGTGGTGTCGGCGCCGCGCTCCTCGACCGTGGCCCCCACGACGAGGCGTCCGTCGGGGCGGGGGACGATGTAGACCTCGAGCCCGCGCAGGTTGCGCGACGCGAGCGGCGGCGCGCCGGCGTCGAAGGGGGCGGTGCGCAGGTGCAGCAGCTGACCCTTGACCGGGCGCACCTGCTGCAGGCAAGCGGGCAGGCCCGCGAGCGTGCCCGTCTGGGCACCTGCGGCCACGACGGTGGTGCCCGCCGCAAGCGCCTCGCCGCGCTCGAGGACCACGCCGGTGACCCGGTCGCCGGCCCACGTGACCCCGGTCGCGCGCTCACGCACGAGCGTGGCCCCGGCCCGCTCGCAGGCGGCGAGCAGCGCCCAGCCGAGCGCGCGGTTGTCGACCTGGTGGTCGCCCTCCACGAGGATGCCGCCCCGGGTGCGGGGCGCGAGCGCGGGTTCGCTCTCGCGGGCCTCCCGTCCGCGCAGCCGCGTCACCTCGAGCCCGAGCCGCTGATGGAAGGCGTACAGGGCGTCGAGGGCTTCCATGTCGTCACGGTCGCGGGCGACCATGAGGGCGCCGCACTGGCGGTAGCCGATGTCGGCGCCGGCGGCGTCCACGAGCGCTTCGGCGAACGCCGGCCAGCGCGCGTTCGACGCGAGGTTCAGCCGCAGCAGCGTCTCCTCGCCGTAGTGGACCTCGGTGACGGGCGCGAGCATCCCCGCTGCGGCCCACGTGGCGCCTTGGGCGGGGGCGGGGTCCACGACCGTCACGCCCAGCCCTGCCTCGGCCGCCCGCCATGCGGTCGCCAGGCCGATCGCGCCGCCGCCGAGCACGACGACGTCAGGGGCGGGGGATGTGGTCGTCGCCATCGCCGGCACCCTTCGCCTTCGCTGGGTGGCCGGCAGATGCTCCCTTCGCCGGCATGACCCGGATCAGGTGCAGACGGTCGGGGGCTGCCAGCCCACCCTCTCAGCCCGGTCTGCCCGGGCTCCCGTGCACTAGCGAGGATAGCCGGTCACGCACCGTTGCATGCAGGCACGGCTACCGGTCACGGTGGGCGGGCACGGTGGCACCGTCCCGGCGACGCAGCGGCCCCGGCGGCCGCGGCACGCTATCGTCACAGGCCATGACGACCCGAGACGGGGCTTGGCGGCGCCGCCGCCTGCGCGCCGCCCGGCTGTACCTGTGCGTGGGCCGCCGTCCCCCGCGCGGCGACCTCGCCACGCTGCTCGACGCGGCGCTGCCGGCCGGCGTCGACGTCGTGCAGCTGCGTGACAAGGAGGCTGGCCGGGCCGATCTGGAGCAGGCCTGCACGCTGTTCCGTGCCGCTGCGCTGCGTCACGACGCGCTGTTCATCTGCAACGACGATCCCGGTCTCGCGGCGGCGGTCGACGCCGACGGTGTCCACGTCGGCCAGGACGACCCGACCCCGGCCGAGGCACGCGCGGTGGTCGGCCAGGAGCGGATCGTGGGGCGCTCGACGCACTCGCCGACGCAGACGGACCGGGCGCTCACCGAGGACTGCGACTACTTCACGATCGGGCCCGTGCACGCAACCCCGACCAAGCAGGGCCGTCCGGGCATCGGCTTCGAACCGGTCCGCCACGCGGCGGCGGTGGCCGGTGACACGCCGTGGTTCGTGAGCGGCGGGATGGACACCGACGCCGCCCCAGCCGTGCTCGCGGCCGGCGCACGCGGGCTCGTCGTCGTGCGGGCGATCACCGAGGCCGACGACCCGGCACGCGCCGTCCACGACCTCGCTGCGCTGCTGCGCTGAGTCGGCGCAGGTCGCGGGCTGTCCGGCGCGGTGAGGCGGTCAGGCCAGGCGCTCGGCCAGCGCGGTGAGCTCGGCCCTGATCATCGGCCCGTCGATGCGCTCCACGAGCGTGCCGTCGCCGTCGACCGCGAACAGCCACGGCTCGCTCGGCAGCCCCCAGTCCCGGACCGCGTCGGCGACGGTGACCCCGGCGTCGGTGAAGATCTCCACGTGCAGGAACCCGAGGTCGCCCCAGTCACGGCTGTCCGCGAGGTCGACGAACGTGTCCACGGCCGGCCCGCACACCGCGGTCTGGCAGTACGCCGGGGTGGCGAACAGCACGAGCAGGGGCCGCCCCTCCGCGAGCAGGTCGTCGAGGCTGCGGTCGTGCAGCGGGCAGTCGGGCTGCCGGGTGCACACCACCTCGAAGTCCAAGGCGTCGTCGAACGTCGGGGTGCGCGTCGACACCGCCTGCTGCCCGGGCGCCGGCGCCTGGCTGTCGGCCGGGTCGACGACGTTCAACGTCGCGATGCCGAAGTCGCGGCCGGACACCGCCACGAGCTCCATCGGGCCGTGTTCGTGCGCGTCGACGTGCGTCAGGTAGATGCCGAGCCCGCGCGCGCCGTTGCTGTGCAGCTCCGTCGCATACGGCCCGCCGAGCACGTCCCCGCCGCCGGGCGCGCGGGTGTAGACCTCCACGACGGTGTCCTCGACCGGCTCGTTCTCGTGTGTGGTCAGCCCGAAGGCGAAGCGCTGCGCATCGCCGGCGAGCATCTCTGGGAACGACGCGTTGATCACGTTCCACGTCGGGCCGCCGTCAGGGATCCCGCCAGCGTCGCCACCGCACGCGGTCAACAGCCCGCCGAAGCCCACGGCCCCGAGGGCGATACCGGTCGCGTGCAGGAAGTCCCTACGGTGCATCTGCGTCGTCGACCTCCACGCTCATCTCGCGGGGCATGCTGGCGCTCACCAGCGTAGTACCCGGGACGGCGGCGGACCGCGG
>SKPY01000188.1 GCA_007119305.1 Nitriliruptorales bacterium | reverse complement strand
GACCGTGTTCATGTGCTCGCTTCGAGCCCAGGTCCAGCACATCGGCTGCGACCGCTGGCCTTGGCGCGACCTCCAAGCCCGCTGGGAGTTGGCCGCCTGCTTCAGGAGCGCAGATAGGCTGAGCGCTCGCGCCTGGGCGGAGTCGGTGTAGAAGCTCGCCAGGAGCCATTGGTCAGGAGTTGTGGACGGGCTTCGAGTTCATCTGGCGGCGTACTCCCGAGGTTCGCGGTCTCGTCCGTTCGTCCCTTTCTTGTAGCTGCCCGCCGATGAAGTCAGCGCCGGCGCGGACCAGCGCGACGAGTTCGTGACCGTTGATTCTCCGCCAGCGGTCTGGGGTTGGCGTCGAGCAGCTTGTAGGCCACCGGCCGGTCGGCGTCCGCGGCTCACGTGCCTTTGGTGACCCGCTGGCGTAACCATACGGTGGCGAACGTCGAACTCGATTGCGTTGGACGAGCGCAGGTGCTGCTCAGTGCTCGGCCGGGTAGCCGCAGAAGTTCAGCAGCACATCGAGCTCGGAGGTGATTCTTGGCGGGGGCCTTGGGCCACTCGGCGAATTCGTCAACGAACCGGTGGGCGGCGTTGACCGCATCCTTGCGGGTGTCGGCGGTGTATATGTCGCGCAGGCGGCCTTGTCTGGGGATGGTGCGCTTGGCAGTAAAAACAGGATATTCGCGACTTTATGGACCCGTCAGCGCTGCTCGTCGACGCCGGGGAAGACCCATCACAGCGCGGCCCAGCATCCCAGCGAGCCGAGGTCGAGGCGACGCGAGGATTCGACCGGTAGCGGGCGCCCATGCGCACCTCAGGTAGCCTATGGTCGCCAGTGACCTTTGCCGGGAAACGAGTGCCTTGCCATGAGCCAAACGCTTCAGCGCTCCGTCACGATTCTCGAGCTCGTTGCTGAGCGGCCCAGACGGATTGTCGAGCTCGCCCAGGTTCTGGGAGTGCACCATTCGACGGCGCTGCGGCTCGTTCACACATTGCGCGACAACAAACTGCTTTTCGAGAACCCCGACCACTCGTACCGCCTCGGCTCTGGGTTGTTCTCGCTCGCTTCGCGCGGGCTCGAACAGATCGATCTGCGGGATATCACCCGGCCGCACATGCAACGGCTGGGCGAGCACACTGGAGAGACCGTCCATCTTGGGATCCTCGAGGGCACCGACGTCGTCTATATCGACAAGGTCGAGCCACGGCAACCGGTGCAAATGTACTCAAAGGTCGGCCAGGTCGCCCCACTGCACTGCACAGCAGTCGCCAAGGCCATCCTCGCGCACACCGAGGGGACGATCCTTGAGTCGCTCATCAAGTCTTGCACTTTCAAGGCGCACACAGTGAATACGATCACCACCGAGTCGACGTTGCGCGCCGAGCTCGCCACCATTCGCAACCGTGGGCTCGCGTTCGATCGTGAGGAGCATGAGTACGGGATACACTGCATCGCTGCGCCACTGTTGAATGCCGAAGGCGACGCGAGCGCCGCGATTAGCATTACCGCGGTCACTCAACGTGTCGGCACGCAACGTCTCGAGGGCTTCGCGCCCATGCTCCTGGCGGCGACCATCGAGAGCTCCCGTGAGCTCGGGTGGCGCCGCGCCGAAGTCGGTGGCGAACGCGCATAGCAGTCCCGCCCACGCTCTTCGGCCGCCAGGTGGGGTCATCCGATCGCCACCACCTGCCTTGACACCTCGTGTGTCCACTCCATAACCTGCAAATGTCGCACTCGCCCTGCACATAGTGCAGAGTTTCGCCCTATGCGATGCGCGCGGCAGTGGACTGAACGGAGGTGGCAGCGGATGTCGCACAGGCAGGGACTCCGGGCCCGCATTCTCAATGGCGAGACGTGTATCGGGCCTTTCCTCAAGATCCCCGATCCCAGCATCACCGAACTCGCGGGGATCGCCGGGTTCGATCACGTCGTCATCGATCTCGAGCACAGCCCGTTCTCCCTAGAGACAGTCGTGGGGATGGTGCGGGCGGCCTCCCTTCGTGGGATCGGCAGCGTGGTCCGGGTCACGAGCGATGACGGTCCCGGCATCGTCCGGGCTCTCGACACTGGAGCGACCGGGGTGATCGTCCCTGGCATCGTTTCGGCAGCGGAGGCCGCCGAAGTCGTCGCGCACGCTCGCTTCCACCCCATCGGCGCGCGTGGGATGGACCTCTACGCACGGGGTGCGAGCTGGGGGGCGGAGCCACGTGAGCGCTACGTCGCCGCGGCTAACGAGCGCACCCTCGTTGCCGTTATGGCGGAAGGGGGCCAGGCGTTCAACGACCTTGAGGCGATCGCCGAGGTGGAAGGCCTCGACCTGCTTTTTATCGGACCCTACGACCTCAGCCAGTCCCTTGGTATGCCCGGGCAGGTCGCCCACCCCACGGTCCTCGAGCGTATCGACTGGGCCATCAGCGTCGCGCGCTCACGAGGGAAGGCGATCGGGGTCTACGTGGATGACGTCGACACCGCAAGGCGCTACCAGGAACTCGGAGCGGTGTTCATCGGCATGGCCAACGACGCGGACATCCTCCGCCAGGCGTTCGCCGGCCTCGTCAACGCGCGCGGTGCCGCAGGCGAAGGCGCCGCGGCCGCCCCGTATGGCCATTGACAACAATGAACAACCTTACTAGCGTGATGGTCGCAACATACGCACAGGGTGTGCATATAGTGCAGGAGGCTGGGATGCGCAGAGCTCGGGTAGGGCTGCTTGCCGTTGCTGCTGCCATGACGCTCATAGTGGCTGCATGCGCGGACGACGCAGAGGATCTGGAAGCCATCGAGGAAGAAGGACGCGAGGCCTTCAGCGGCCAAGAGATCAACCTGCTGCTCAAGGAGGGCTACGAAATCGAAGCGATTCAGGAATTCGTGGGCGAATTCGAGGACGAGACGGGGATCTCAGCAAACATCGAGGTTTTCGACGAGCCGACGACGCGACAGCAGTTCGTCCTCGACGCCTCGACCGAGGGCGGCGCCTACGACATCGTTTCGCTGTCGTTCTGGAACGCCCCGGAGTTCGTTCGGCCCGGATGGCTCGAACCCATCACCGACGAGTACCTTCAGGCAACCGATGAAGAGTGGTTCGACCTCGATGCCATAAGCGAGGGCCCGCTCGAGGCGCTCACGATGGACGGCGACATCTACGCGATACCGCACACCGCCATCGGCGGTATGTTCTTCTACCGTGAGTCGATCTTTGAGGAGCATGGCCTTGAGCCTCCGGAAACCACTGACGACGTCCTAGCCCTCGCCGAGGAGCTCGATGAACTCGAGCCGGACATGGCCCCGTTCGTCGGGCGCGGCGCACCGACCTTCGCCTCACTCGGATCGATCCTCGGCTGGGCGCACGGGTACGGTGCGCAGCTGTTCGATGAGAACGACGAGCCGCAAGCCACGCAGCCCGAGATGGTGGAGGCCATCGAGGACTGGGTCACGCTGATGCGCGAGTACGGGCCCGCCGACGCCGCCGGCCTCACGTTCACCGAAATGGGTGAGACGTTCCAGACGAGCAACGCCGTGATGGCGTTCGACACCTCCGGGTTCGGTACGATCTTCGAGGACCCCGAGCAGAGCGAGGCAGCCGGCGACGTCGGGTTCGCCCAAGTCGTCGGGCCCGCGGGCGAACCCCTCCAATGGCTTTACAACGAGGGGCTCGCAATCCCGTCCGCGGCGCCGAACAAGGAAGCCGCGTGGTTGTTCATCCAGTGGCGGATGTCGGAAGACGTCACGATGCGCGAGGTGACCGATCTTCACCGCCTGGACGTGCCGCACGAGGGCACCCTCACCAGCGACGAGTACGCCCAGTTCGCCGAAGAGGAGGATCTGGTCGACTTCACCGAAGCCCTCTACGAGAGTTTCGACAACGTCACCGACGTGCACTGGCCGTTCTACCCGCAGTTCGCTGAGATCGGCGACGCCGTCGCCGCCACGGTCTCCGAGCTGATCGCCGACGGCGGCGATGTAGAGGCGGCGCTCGCCGATCTCCAGACCGAGCTTGAGGAGATCATGGACGAGCCTGTCGAGGACCCGGAGGCTGAGGACCCCGACGACGCGTGAGGCGCCGAGCGTGCTGCGCATCACCGGTGGGATCGTTTACGACGGTACAGGGTCGGAGCCACAGTGCGCTGACGTGCAGATCGTCGGCGACCGCATCGCTGGGATCCGCTCTGTCGCTGACCCCGACGGCTGTCCCCCCGCAGCCGTCGGGGTCAACCCCTCCGGGAGCCCCGGGGAGGACCCCGCACAGACAATCGATGCACGCGGTCACTGGGTCCTCCCTGGATTCATCGACGTCCACTCTCACGCCGACCTCTCCGTGCTGGACCCTGAACTGACGAGGCTACGGCATGCCGCGGGCGTCACCACTGAGCTCGTCGGCCAGGACGGTTTCGGACCGGTGCCGTGCGAAGAGCGCGTGTGGCCCGATGTGGCCTCGGGGCTGCGCGCCGTCGCCGGTGAAGCGCCCGCGCGGCCGTGGACGAGTGTGGGCGTGTACCTCGACGAGTGCCGGCGGCGGGCGGGCAGCCGCGTTGCCACACTTGCCTCCCACGGCACGATCCGGCGCCATGTCGTCGGCCGCGAGGAGCGGGTCGCAACGGCCAACGAAATCCAGGGGATGCGCGACCGCGCGGAACAGCTCGCTGGCGACGGCGTCCCTGGACTCTCGTCAGGGCTCAGCTACTCGCCCGCACGGGCGGCATCGGTCGAAGAGGTCCATGCTGTCTATCAGCCGTTCGCCGAAATAGGCCGCCCGTACGTCACCCATCTGCGCGACTACGGTGAGGCACTCGACGCGGCGCTCGAGGAGGCCGCAAGGATCGCTGAAGGCGGCTGGCTCCACCTCACCCACCTGCACGTCTCCGGAGCAGGCCGCGGCGGTACCGCCGAGCGATACCTTGCGTGGATCGCTCAACAGCGCGAACGTGGCCTGCGAGTCACCATCGACAACTACCCATACACCGCTGCGTGTACTTTCCTCGCGAGTTTCCTGCCGAGCGCCGCGCTTGCCACCCCCGACCCGGTCGCTACGGTCGGCGCCGACCGCGCGAAGTGCGCGGGGGCGCTGGATGCCCAGGGCCCCGGGCCGACCGTCGCGGTCGGTTGGGAGGGATTCCGGCTCGTCGGCGCCCGCCTCGACGGCGCCTCGGTGCCCGACGACACGCCGCTCACTGAGTTTGCCTCCGCGACTGGACGGACCCCCGGTGAGGCAGTCGTCGACCTCGTCGTCGAAAGCGGGGGTGGGCTTGCCGTCCTTATCGAGCAGGGTCACCTCGACAACGTCCGCGCGCTCGTCGCCGATCCCGGCCACACCGTTGGCTCGGATGGGATTATGGGCTCTGATGTCCCGCACCCGCGCGCCACCGGCACGTTCCTGCGCTTTCTCGACTGGGCCCACCGCGGGCTCGTACCAGTCGGCGTCGCCGACATGGTCGCCCGCATGACCGGGCGAGCCGCCGAGGTCGTCGGCTGCGACGACCTCGGCGTCCTCGCGGAGGGCCGCGCGGCCGACGTGACGATACTCGACCCCGAACGCCTCGACCCAGGCCCGGATCGGGCACGCTACGTCCCCGACGCGGTCCGAGATCTGGTTATCGGCGGTGTCGTCGTCCGGCGCGACGGAGAGGAGACCGGCCGCCTCCCGGGCGCCATCGCTCAGTGCCACCCCGCGAGGACCGAGGACCGCCATGGGTGAACGGCAAGCCGCAGCTGGGCCCGGCAGCGCGGGCGCCGGTGGCTCCCCGCACCCCGCCGATCCGTGGTTGCATCCCATAGGCAGCGCCCTGCGGGCCGAGCCCGGCTACCGCACACCGCTCGTGGCGTCCTCTCGGCGGGGCGGTGAGTTGGCGTGGAAGTATGAGGGTGCGAGCCTCACCGGCACCTTCAAGGACCGCGTTATGGCCGAGCTCGTCGCCAAGGCGGTCGCCGACGGCGCGCCCGGCGCCATCGTCGCCTCCTCAGGCAACGCTGCCGCCGCCGCCGCGGCCGCGTGCGCACGCGCGAAGCTGCCCTTGCTTGCGCTCGTGCCGGCGAGTACCTCCGCTGCGAAGCTCGCGCCGCTGCGTGCCCGTGGCGTGCCCGTCGTCGGCGTCACCGGGGACCCCTCCAGCGCGTACGCTGCAGCCGATGCACTCTCACGGACTCACGGACTCGCCGAGCTTGCGTCGACGTTCCGCAGCCCCGGCACTGAGCTCGCATGCCGACGGATTGGCCACGAGATCGTCGAGCAGCTCGGCCGTCCCCCCGCCGCGGTAGCCGCAGCGATCAGTGTCGGCCCGGTGCTGCTTGGGACCGCGCGCGGGGTGCGCGAGGCAAGTGGGCACTCGCCGCGCATGCTCGCCGGCCAGGCCGCCGGCTGTGCGCCGATCGCCGCGGCGTTTCGTGCTGGCCACGACGCGGTCGAGCCTTGGGGGGGACCGATCGAAACCGCCGCGCACTCGATCGCCGACCGTCTGACCGGCTATGCCCACGAGGGCGCCTTCATGGCGCGACAAGTCCGAGCGAGCGGGGGTACGGTGCAGGCTTGGGACGACGACGCGCTCATCTCTGCCCGGCGTGACGTGGTCGCTGGCGAAGGGCTCGACGTCGAACTCGCAAGCGCCGCCGGCGTGTGCGCCGCGATCACTTGGGAAGGGACGGGCCCTGTCGTTGGTGTGCTGACCGGTGCCGGCTGGCGCGAGACCGTCGCGGAGGCCGAAACGCTCCGGCCTACGTCCGTCGAATCCTTCGCCCGACGCATCGACGCCCCTGACCTCGTGGAGGATCTGCACCAATGGACGACATGATCCTCATCACTGGCATCGGCTCCGGCATCGGCGCGGAGACCGCGCGACTTCTCGAGGGCGAGGCAGCACTCATCGGCGTCGATCGCGACGGCGATCCTGGTCGCGTGCGCGCCGAGCTGCACCGTTTTGATGTCCGCAACCGGGAGGCGTGGCACGGTCTCGCCGCGACCCTGCGCTCGCGTTCGGAGCGCTTGCGCGCCGTTGTCCACAACGCCGGCACCGCTGAGATCGCGCCGGTGCCGGAGGTGCAGTACGAGGATTTCCGCCGCGTCATTGAGACGAACCTCGACGCGACGTTCCTCGCAACGCAGGCCCTGTGGGACCGGATCACCGCCGACGGCACCTCGGTGGTGTGCGTCGCATCGGTTGCAGCTGTCGTCGGCCAGGACGCCGCGGCAGGCTATGTCGCAAGCAAGGGCGGCCTCGTCGCGATGGTGCGGGCCCTCGCCGTAGAGCTCGCCCCTCACGGCGCGCGCATCAACGCCGTGAGCCCGGGGTCTACCGACACGCCGCTGCTGCGGCGCCATTTCGAGCGGATCCCCGACGGCGAGACCGCACGAGCCCGGCTCGAGGCCCGCCAGCCGCTCGGGCGGCTCATGGTCCCCGGCGATATCGCCCCCGTCGTCGCCTTCCTCGCCGGGCCCGGGAGTATCGGGATGAACGGCGCGAACGTCGTCGTCGACGGCGGGCTGACCGCGACCTTCGACTACGGCACGACCTTCGCGGGAGGAGGGCGGCGATGACCGCAACGATCCGTACCGTGGACGGCGATATCGAGGCCCCCCCCGAGGGGATCGTCCTGCCCCACGAGCATCTGCTCATCGACCACGGCATCCCCCGCGGCGAGCCGCGCGCGCTCGTCGATGGGAGCCTGCTCGATCGTGTCTCGCGCGGTGTAGTCCGGGCCCGCGACGCTGGTGTCGTCGTCCTCGTTGACTGCACACCGCCGGGTTACGGGCGCTACCTCGACGTGCTGCGTGACGTCGCACGCCGCGCCGGGGTCGCGATCGTCGCGGCGACCGGCTCCTTCACGGAGGAATGGGCGCCGCTGCCGTGGTGGGTGCGCGGCACTGACGTCGCGGCGCTCGCGGAGTGGTTCGCCCGCGAGCTCTCCGAAGGAGCCGGTGACACGACGATCCCCGCCGGCGTCATCAAGTGTGCGACTGGGAGTGCGTGGTCGGACGAGGAGGAGCGCGTCCTGCGCGCCGCGGGACGCGCCCAAGCCGCCACTGGCCGCCCGATCGTCGGACACACGACCGCGGGGCTCGGCCTCGAGCAGCTCGACGTGTACGAGGAGGAAGGCGCTGATGCTGCCCGCGTCGTAATCTCGCACGTCGGCTTTGAAGACGACCCGGTTCCCTACGCCGTGGCGATCGCCGAGCGGCAAGCCTACGTCGGCCTCGACCGGATCGGTCACCACCACTTCTTCGCCGACGACCACTGGGTTCGCCTCGTCCTCGAGCTCCTCGAGCGCGGCCATGGGGACCGTGTCCTGCTGAGCCACGATGCGGTGACCCGGTTCAACGGCCCTGAGGACATCGCGGCGAAGACGTTCTCCGACTATACGTACCTCGCAACCCGGTTCTTGCCTCGTCTTCGGGAAGCCGGCGTTGACGATGCAACCCTCGATGCCCTGACCCGCCGTAACCCCGGCCGGTGGCTTACTGGCGCAGGAGCGTAAAGGAGCTAGCCATGGATGACCGCATTGCGGCGCGACTCGATGAGCTTGGTATCGAGCTCCCGACGCTGCCCCCGCCGCAGTTCAGCTACGTTCCCGGCAAGGTTGCCGGCGACCTCGTCTTCGTGTCGGGGCAGACCCCCACCCGCGACGGCGTCCCCGCCTACGTCGGCCGCTGCGGCGACGAGGTCGACATCCCCCGCGGCCAGGAGGCCGCCCGGCTGACCGCGATCAACCTCCTCGCCGAGCTCGAGTACGTCGTCGGCCTCGAGCACGTTGCTCAGATCGTCAAGCTCGAGGGGTTCGTCGCCGCTGCCGATGGGTTCGTCGACGCGCCCGCGGTCGTGAACGGCGCATCCGACCTGCTCTCCGAGGTGCTCGGTGAGGCCGGGCAGCACGCGCGTCTGGCGATCGGTGTGTCGTGGCTGCCCGGCAACGCCCCTGTCGAGCTCCAGCTCGTCGCTCAGCTCAAGTCGACGTCAGCCAGTTGATGCGTGGCCGCGGCGTGGACGACCGCGTCCGCGAGGATGCCGGCGCGGCGGGCGTCGCGAAGGGTGACCAAGGGTGCCGCGCGCCCGGCGCGGAGGTCGGCGAGGTGGCCGAGTTGGCTCGCGAGGGCGCCAACTGGGCGGGCGCCGACACGGCCGTCGATTGCCGCGCTGGGTCGGTGCTCCCCGTCGGCGCGCACGCGCCGCAGCCCGTCGCCAGGGACCGCGACGTCGACGATCTCGTCGTCATAGGCCACCCGCAGCGACGCATCGATGTACTGGCGCTCGTGGGGCAGCAACCACACGGTATCCACCGTTGCGGTCGCGTGTCCTTCGACCGACAGCAACGCGGCGCAGACATCGGGACTCGGCCCCCCGGTCGGCGTTGTGCGCTCCGCTGCGGCGACGGAGACCCTGCACCGGTCAGGCAGGAGCGCGGCGATGAGGTCGAGGTCGTGGACCATCGCCATCCATGCGGGGTGGACGCGTCCGTGGGGCCCACGGCGGGCCGCCGGGACGTAGCGGGATGCTGCGAGGTGTCGGGGGGGTCGCGGGTCGGCGAGGACGTCGGCGACCTCCGGCAGGAAGCGCGAGACGTGGCCGGGCAGCACGACGCGATCGGCTCGGGCTGCTGCGGCCTCGATCGTGTCGACGTCGTCGACGCTCATTGCGACCGGCTTCTCGATGAGGACGTGCGCGCCCGCCGCGAGCGCGGCCTCCGCGTCCTCGCGGTGTGCCTGCTCTGGCGTCGCCACGATGACGGCGTCGGGTTCAAGGTTGTCGAGCGCGCGCCCCAGGTCGGTGTGCGCGGCGACCTCTCCGGCAGCGACCTGCTCGGCGCGGGCCGCGTCCACGTCGACGACGCCGACGAGTTCCGTCGCCTCGTGTGCGCGCACGAGCGCCGCGTGCAAGGCTCCAAAGTCGCCAACTCCGCAGACGAGGGTCCTCATGATGATCTCCCTTGATCAGGTCGAGCGGGCAACGTCGTGGTGGGCGCGGCGCGCGCTCGTCGGTCCGTCACTGGTTCCGACCCAGGACGTGCGCGTCGACATCGGCGCCGATGGGCGCATCGCAGGGATCGTCACAGGCGTTCCACAGCCTACGGGCGCGGCGGAGCCCGCCCTCGCTGGCGGTGGCGTCGTTGCCGTTGACGGAGTCCTGGCCCCCGGTCTCGTTGACGCCCATGTCCACCTCGCCCTCGACGGCGGCGCCGACGTCGTCGCCGGGCTCGTCGGCCGCGGCATCCCCGCACTCACGCTGCGCGCCCTCGCCAACGCAGTCGCGCAGCTGCGGGCGGGGGTGACGACTGTTCGCGACCTCGGGGCACCCGACGATCTCATCGTTGCGCTCACCGGTGCTGGGGAGTGGCACGTCGTCGCCTCCCCACGGATCGTGGCGGCGGGCACGGTGACCGCGACGGCTGGGCACGGCGCGTTCTTCGGCCGGGTTGCCGACGGCTCCGACGCCGTGCGCACCGCGGTGCGCGAGATCGCCGGCACTGGCGCGACTTGGATTAAGGTCTTTGCCTCCGGCGGGGTCGTGACGCCGCGGTCGAGCCCGCACGGGCAGCAGTGGTTCGACGACGAGCTCGGCGAGGCTGTCGCCACAGCGCGGTGCCTCGGCCTGCGGGTTGCGGCGCACTCGCACTCGCGCGGCGGGATCTTGGCAGCGCTCCGTGCCGGGGTCGACTCGGTCGAGCACTGCAGCGCCGTGGACGCCGAGGTCGTGGACGCACTCCGCGCCGCGGAGATCGATGTGCCCGTCGACGGGGGCCCGGCGCGGCGGGTGAGCAAAGCGGTGAGCACGTACGTCGCCACGGAGCGGTTCGCCTCATCGGGCCACCTCGAGGCCTCCCGCCCCGACATCGTGGAGAAGATCCTCGCCCACGCGCCGCAGGAGCAGGCGTCGCTGCGCCGGCTGGTCGATGCGGACGTACCACTGGTCGCCGGCACCGACTCGGGGACGACCCACAACCCGCATGGCAGCGGGCTGGCGGAGCAAGCACAGCTGCTGGTCGAAGCCGGTGCGTCGTCGCGGTGGGCGCTGCAGGCCATGACGGTGCGAGCGGGCGATCTGCTTGGTGAGCCCGTCGGGGTGATCGAGCCCGCGCGGTGGGCCGACCTAGTCACCTTCGACGGCGACCCGACCGAGGACGTCATGGCGCTCGCTCGGCCGTTGGCGGTGGGGCTCGGGGGCCGATGCGTCACGCGGTGAGGCCCGCCCGGTGGCGCGCCTGGGCGATGCCGTCGGCGAGGTCCGGTTCGGTGCGAGCGATTGCTCCGCTGATTGCGCCCATGATCGCGCGGCCAACCTCGGTGAAGTCGGTGCGCACCGGAAACGACTCGAGCGCGATCGCGTCCCACGACGCGGCCAGCGCGAGGAGGTACTCGCCTAGTCCGAGTTCGTCGGCGTGCTCTGCAACGCGGCTCCAGTCGCGCAGGTCGGTGCGAGGAAAGTCGAAGCGGTGTTGCTCGAGGCACTCCCGCAGCAGCGTCCGCTCGTCGTGCCGCCAAGAGAGGAAGCGCGTCGCGGCAGCCTTGCTCGGCGACCATGACATGACCGCGAGCCCTTCGCTATACGGAAACTGGACCGCGGCCCGGGAAGCCCACGGGACGGAGTACGAGATGCGCCCCGTGACGGAGGAGCGGGCGGGGTCTTCGAAGTAGTTGCCCCAGCCGGAGGTGTCGAAGATCATCGCCGCGCGGCCTGTCCGCACCTCTGCGCCCGCCTCCTCGTAGCCCATCGCCGCGGCGTTCGGCGCGCCGTGGTCGCGAAGTGCGGCGACGAGATCGCCGATCGCCTCCGCGGCCTCGTCGGGGGGAGCGTCGAGAAGCGAGATGCCCTTCGCCCACGCCCACCCGTTGAACGTCCCGTAAGACGGGAAGTCGGGAGCACCCCGCGCGACGAGTCCGGCGCGAGCAGGCCTCGCTAGGGCCGCCGCCGCGGCGCAGATCTCCTCCGGCCCTCGCGGAATGGCGAGGCCTGCTCCGTCGAGCAGGTCGCGACGTGCGGCGAGCATCCCGCCGATTAGCGTGTGGGGAACCCCGAGGAGCGTGCCGTCAAAGCTCATCGCCTCGACGGCCCGCGGGTGATAGCGATCGAGGGCGATGTCCGGATCGACTTCGGCAACCGGGGCAATCCAGCCGTTCGCTGCGTACTCGGGCAGGTACCAGAACGAGACCGTCGCGATGTCCGGGCCCTCCCCTTTGCGGGCCAACTCGACTAGGCCGTCGTGCGCCGTCGCCTCGTCGACCACCTCGACGGTGACACTCTCGCCGAGCTCGTCCTGCGCCTCGTCGGCGAGCCGCTCGATCACTTCGACGGTGTATCCGGCCTTGAGCCAGACGGTGAGGGCCATGATTACTCTCCTGCCGTTCCGAGCGACATGCCGCGAATGAGGAAACGGCGCAGTAGCAGTCCGAAGATTACCGGCGGGATGACACCGAGCAGGCTCGCAGAGAACATCTGCCCCCACTCAACCTCGAAGGCGCCGAAGAATGCCGGGATGCCGGTGGGGAACGTGGCGGCCCGGCGCTGGGTGAGGATCAGCGCGTAAAAGAACTCATTCCACGTCATGATGAACACAAGCACCGCGGTCGCGATGATCCCTGGCATGGCGTTGGGCACCGCGATGCGCCAGAACGCCCCGAAGTTGGTGAGGCCGTCGACGAGCCCGGCCTCCTCGATGTCGGTTGGCACGTCGACGAAGAAGCCGTGCAGCAACCAGAGTGCGAATGCGAGGTTGTAGAAGATGTAGACCGCAAACATCCCCAGAAACGAGTCGATCGCGCCGATCTCTGAGTACATCACGAAGAACGGGATCGCGAACACGACCGCCGGGCCCATCCGTGTTGTTAAGGCGAAGAACATGACCTGGCGGCGCAGTCGCAGGGAGCGCTGCCGCGCGAGTGCGTGGGCGGCGACGCCCGCGACGACGACGACGATCCCTGTTGTCCCGAACGACAGCAGCGCGCTGTTGAGCAGCAGCCCGCTGAAGCCGCCCGTAATGACGGACTCCATCGAGGGGGTGTAAATCGGCGCGAACCAATTAGGCTCGGCGGTGAAGTAGTCGCTGGGGGCAGAGAACGCAACGCGTGTCATGAACAGAAGCGGAAAGAGGGTCACGACGAGCAGAGCCCCCAACGCGACGTACTGCAGCAGACGGCGAGCGGATGGCATCAGACGCCCTCCACGGCTCGGGCGCGGTTCACAATGGCTGCGCTCACGAGGATGATTGCGATGAGCATCGCGACGCCGACGGCCGCCGCGTAGCCAATGTCGTAGGCGTTAAAGGCCACTCGCCAAGCGTAGATCGGCAGGGTCTCCGAAGCCCGGCCGGGGCCTCCCGCGGTCATGATGAAGATCTTGTCGAACTCCCGGAATGCATCCATGATCCGGATGAGTGCAACGATCGCGAGCAGCGGCCGCAGCATCGGTAGGACAATGTGGCCCAGTTCCTGCCAAAACGACGCGCCGTCGACTTTCGCTGCCTCGAGTTGCTCGCTCGGGAGGCTCTCGAGGCCGGCGGCGACTACGAGTGCTACGAACGGCGTCCACTGCCACGCGTCAACGAGTGCCGCGCTGGGGAGCGCGAGTTGCGTCGATGACAGCCACGGGATCCGGTCGGCCCCGAGCGACTCGAGTCCCCAGTTCACCACACCGAGGTCAAGGTCGAGCATAAAACGAAATGCCGCGCCGGCGACGAGAGGGGTTGTAACCATCGGAATGATCAGGAGCGAACGGGCCAGGTTAGCGCCGCGCAGTTGCTGGGTGATGAGCTTGCCGACCCAGAACCCGAGCACCATCGACACCCCGACGGAGATGCCAGTAAACGTGAGGCTCCGCCTAGCGGCGTTGATGAATCGGGCATCGCTGGTGAGGCGCGCGAAGTTGTTGCCTCCCACGAAGTCACCACTACGAGCCGGGTCGGTGAGGATGTAGTCCTGCAGGCTCAGGGTGACCATGTACACGGTGGGGAAGGCAACCAGCGCGACCATGATCACCAGCGCCGGGATAAGCGCGGCGAGCAGGTATCGGCGTGGGAGCGCCACGAAGGAGCCTTTCGCTTCGTGTGCATATAACGCAAGATATGTGCAACATATGCTAGACAGGGTGGCGCGATGCCGTCAAGGCGGTGTGCCCTGAGGGTGTCGTATCGGTGCTGAGCTGCATAGCGCAGTGGCCCGCACTCGGCTTTGCAAGGTGATCGTGCGTCGTGGACTCGCTCCGTCGTCTGCGGTGATCTCGACAAGCTGGGGCGAGCTGGGCGGTGCAGTCAGCAATCCTGCGACGAAGCGGGGCACGGGTGCCTTGCCGTCGGCGACGACGAAAATGCGCAGAACCGTGACTCGGCGACGTGTTGAAAGGCGGGTGTCCGGTGCGCCCTGGTCATCGGCTGGCTCCGAGCTCACGGGAGCGGGTGTAAGCGAGCGGGGTACCGCTTTCGCGTGGTGCGAGCGCCGTCGTCACCGCGATCGGCTAAGGGGTCGCCGACGGCCCCGCGAAAGCGGTCGAGACGCAGCGGGCGGTCTTCATGAGTTTCAATACCATGAAAGAACGCAGCTGTATGTGGGGATCGATCTGCATCAGAGGTGGCGACGTTCGGCTGACGCCGCTCACAGATGGGTGGACTTCCCCCTGTGGGAGGAACACCTCGACGTCGGGGACGGGGGCTGCCGGTCGCTGTTGCGAGCAGCGTTTGACGCCGACTCGGTGGAGCTGCAGCTCTCACCGTGACGCACCCGACTCGACGGCGATGGGCGCGGCGAGCACCTCGTCTGGGAT
>SKPY01000205.1 GCA_007119305.1 Nitriliruptorales bacterium | reverse complement strand
TGAAGAAGGTTGGTGATGCCACCAGGACGTCGCAAGAGGCAGTCGAACGAAGCACCGATTCGGGGTGAAACGCATGAGTTGCTTGATCGTCCGAAGGCTGTCGCTGCTGCTGTTGGTCGTCTTCACGCTCACCATCTCCGCCTGCGGCGAGCCGGAGATAGATGTCGCGGTGGGCTGCGACGGCGAAATCACCCAAGACGAGATCACGATCTGGTGGCATGAGGGCGCCGAGGCCGAGATCCGCGCGGTGGAGGAGTTCGTCGAGGAGTTCAACGCCGCACAGGACGAGGTCACCGCGACGCTGACGCTCGTGCCCGAGGCCGACTACGACGAGGCACTGCGCGGCGCCGCCGCTGCCGGCGACCTGCCCGACGTCGTCGACACCGACGCCTCCTACGCCTACACCTACGCCTGGGCCGGGGACCTGCAGCCGATCGACGACTGCATCCCCGACGACCTCATGGACGACCTGCTGCCGTCGATCATCGAACAGAGCACCTACGCCGACCGCATGTGGGCGGTCGGGATGTTCGACTCCGGGCTCGGCATGTACGCCTACCGCCCGGCGCTGGAGGAGATCGGCGCGTCGATCCCCACCCACCCCGACGAGGCCTGGCCCGTCGAGGAGTTCAACCAGATCCTGGCCGACCTGCGTGCTGCAGGCTGGCAGCAGCCGCTGGACGTCAAGAAGAACTACGGGCTCGGGGAGTACTACTCGTACCTGTACATGCCGTTCGTGTGGTCGGCCGGGACCGACGTGATCGCGGACGATTTCTCCACCACCGACGGGTACCTCAACACGGACGAGGCCGTCGCTGCCCTGACGCACCTGCAGAACTGGCAGCTCGACGGCTACATCGACGAGAACGAGGACGACGCCGCCTTCGTGGAGGGTCGTGCGGTCGTGTCGATGGTCGGTCACTGGGAGTATGTGCGCTACAGCGAGACGTTCGGCGACGACCTCGTCGTGCTGCCGCTGCCCGACTTCGGCGAGGGCACCCGCTCGGGCCAGGGCTCCTGGCAGTGGGCGATCTCCTCGGGCACCGACGCCGACGCGGCCTGGGCGTTCATCGAGTTCACGCTCCAGCCCGAGCAGCAGGAGCGCATGAGCGAGGCCAGTGGCGCGCTCCCGGCGCGCTCGTCCATCGCCGAGGGCACCGAGCGGTTCGGCCCCGGGGGCGACCTGGAGCTGTTCCGCATCCAGCTCGAGGAGGGCTACACGGTGCCGCGCCCGCCGCACCCCGCCTACGCGACGATCTCCTCGGAGTTCAACGCGGCGGTGCATGACATCTTCGACGGCGCTGATGTGCGCGAGGCACTCGAGGGCGCCGTCCGGGAGATCGACGCCGACATCGAAGCGAACGAGGGCTACCCGCCACCGGAGCTGCCGGTGGAGTAGAGCACGCCCGCGCCCCGGGCCGGTCGCCGGCCCGGGGCTCCGCAGGAGCCGCGATGTCCCCCTCCGAGCCCACCGGCACGACCCGGGCGACCCAGACCTCTACCGCCGTGCCGCCTCCGGAGCCGACCGCAGCCCGCGGCCGCTGGCGTATGCGCCTTGCCGGCCTGCTGTTCTCGGTACCGGCGCTCGTGCTGCTGCTGCTCTTCCTGGTGACCCCGTTCCTGCTCGCGATCGGGCTGTCCTTCACCAACCTGCGGCTGGCCTCCCCGCTGCCGGTCCGCTTCGTCGGTATCGAGAACTACGTTGCGACCTTCACGCGCCCGAGCTTCTGGCAGGCGCTCGGCAACAACGTCGTCTTCACCGCCATCGTCGTGCCCGTGCAGACGGCGTTCGCGCTGTGGCTCGCGATCCTCGTCAACCGCAAGCTGCGCGGGATCCTCGTGTTCCGGGCGATCTACTTCTCCCCTGTGGTGGTGGTGATGGCGGTGGCCGCCACCGTCTGGCTGCTCCTCTACAGCCCCGACCGGGGGCTGATCAACGGTTTTCTGCGGTTCATCTCGTTCGGCGCGCTCGAATCCCGGTGGTTGCAGAGCACGACGATGGCGCTGCCAGCCATCATGATCATGTCGATCTGGCAAGGGGTGGGCTTCCAGATGATCATCATCCTCGCCGGCCTGCAGGACATCCCCGAGGAGCTGTACGAGGCCGCGCAGGTCGATGGCGCGAGCCGCCGGCAGCAGTTCCTCTACGTCACCCTGCCCGGCCTGCGCAACACGCTGATCTTCGTGGCGACGGTGACGATGATCCTCGCCTTCCGTCTGTTCGACCAGGTCTGGGTGATGACCCAGGGCGGTCCGCTGGGAGCGACCCGCACGATGATGATCGAGATGGTCGAGATCGGCTTCGCCCGGCAGATGATCGCCCGCGGCTCGGCCGTGGCGGTGATCTTCTTCCTCATCGTGCTCGGAGTCACGATCGTGCAACGGCTGCTGATCCGTGAGGAGGTGCAGTGATGGCGACGTCGACACACCTCCCGGGCGCCCGCCCACGCGAAGCGCGCGCCAAGCGCTCGCAGGCCGAGTTCACCAAGCGAACCTGGCCCACCTACCTGCTGCTCGGCACGCTCGCGGCGTTCTTCCTGTTCCCCCTGGTGTTCATGGTCGTCGGTGCGTTCAAGCCGAACGTGCTCGTGCTGGCCGAGGGCAACACGATCCGCGCGTTCTGGCCGACCGACGCGACGCTCAGCAACTTCGTCGCGGCCTTCCAGCGTGCCCACTTCGGGCGGCTGTTCGTCAACTCGACGATCATCGCCTCGTTCGTCGTCGGGCTCGGCTTGGTCGTCAACAGCCTGATCGGCTACGGACTGTCGCGGCTGCCGTTCCGCGGCTCACAGCTGATCCTGCTCGCGATCATCGCCTTGATGATCATCCCGCTCGAGGCCGTGGCGATCCCCCTGCTGTGGATGATGTCGGCGGCTGGGCTCCGCAACACCTACACGGTGCAGATCCTGCCCTTCATCGCCAACCCGCTGTTCGTCTACCTCTTCTACACGTTCTTCCTCGCGGTCCCCCGCGACTTGGAGGAGGCCGCACGCGTGGACGGCGCCGGGCCCCTGACGACGTTCCTGCGGGTCAGCGTGCCGCTGGCCAAGCCTGCCTACGCCACCGTCGGGATCCTGTCCTTCCTGTTCATCTGGGGTCAGCTGCTGTGGCCTGTGCTCGTCACCGCCGGCCCGGATGTCCGCCCACTGCCGCTGGGAATCTCGGTGTTCGTCCACCAGCCCCCGATCAACTGGGGCGACATCATGGCGTTTGCGCTGATGATGACGTTGCCGCTGCTCGTGATCTTCGTCATCTTCCAGCGTTGGTTCGTCCAGAGCGTGGCGAGCAGCGGGGTCAAGGGCTGATCGGTGGAGCGGCTCGACACGACACACGTCGTTGGCGACGGTTCGAGGTGGGCCGGCATGTCGTGGGCGCCCGAGCAGGCGCGGTGCCGGCTCCCGGCGACGGGGTTGCCGTAGCATCCGGCAGCGTGGGCGCCTTCGAGTTCGACACCGACACGGCGGTCGAGCGCGTCGGTGACGGGCGCTACCGCGCTGTCGTCACCGACCGCTGGGGCGTCGTCGGCGGCGCGCCCAACGGCGGGTACCTCGTCGCGCTCGCGGCCCGGGCGCTCGCCGCTGCGCTCGAGCGCCCGGATCCGCTCACGATCACCGCGCACTTCCTGACCCCGCCCGAGCCCGGGCCGGCCGAGCTCACGGTGGAGACGCTCCGGCGGGGCGGCACGACCTCGACGGGCGCGCTGCGCCTGGTCGAGGCCGGGGAGCCGCGGCTCGCGGTGCTGGCGAGCTTCGGCGACCTGTCCCGCGACTCGTCCGTGGCCTACGACGCCGCACCGCCGCCCGACCTGCCCCCGCTCGACGCCTGCGTGCGCGCGGACGCCGGCCCGCTGGGCGACGAGGTCACGATCATGCAGCGTCTCGACGCCCGCGTGCACCCCGACACGGTCGGCTGGGTGTGGGGTCAGCCTGGCGGTACTCCCCAGGCGGGCGGGTGGCTGCGGCTCGCCGACGGTCGCGAGCCCGACACCGCGATGCTGCCGCTCGCCGTCGACGCCTGGGCCCCCACCCCGTTGGAGCTCGGGGTGCTCGGTTGGGTGCCCACGATCGAGCTGACGGTCCACGTCCGGGCGCGCCCCGCTCCCGGCTGGCTGCGCTGCTGGGTCCGGACCCGCCTCGTGGCAGGCGGGTTCGTCGAGGAGGACTGCGACGTGTGGGACGCCCGCGGACGGCTCGTCGCGATGTCGCGGCAGCTGTCCCGCGTGCGGGGGCTGCCCGGGTGAGCACGGCGCCAGCCGGACCGCCGGTCGGGACGCGCCCTCCGCGCTGGCGGCGGGCGCTGCG
>SKPY01000026.1 GCA_007119305.1 Nitriliruptorales bacterium | reverse complement strand
CGCGCCGAGCCGCTCGGCATCACCTATGTCGCCTCACCGCGCTCGCCCGCCTGCCCCGGCCCTTCGACGAGGACGCCGACCCGACCCACGTGACCGCGAGCGCGCTGGTCGTCGGGCCGCGCGGGGTGCTCCTGCACCGCCACAAGCGGCTCGGCATCTGGATGCAGCCGGGCGGGCACGTCGACCCCGGGGAGGCACCGTGGGACGCCGCGGTCCGGGAGACGGTGGAGGAGACCGGCCTCGCGGCCTGCCACCCGGACGGCGGGCCGGCCCTCGTGCACGTCGACGTGCACCCCGCGCCGCGCGGGCACACCCACCTCGACCTGCGCTACCTGCTCCACGCCGACGGCGACCCCGAGCCCCCCGCCGGCGAGAGCCAGGCGGTCGGCTGGTTCAGGTGGAGCGCCGCCGAGCGCGTCGCCGACCCGGGGCTCGTCGGCGCCCTGCGCGCCGCGCGCCCGAGTGCGCCGTCGGCGCGAAGAGAGTAGGGTCATAGGCGAACCGTGGTGGCGCGGGCGAGGGGTCTCAGCCGCTGCGCGGACACCGTGAACGCACCGGGAGCACACCCCTGATCACCTTCGACGCGGTCACGAAGCGCTACCCGGACGGCACGGTGGCGGTGGACGCGCTCGACCTCGAGATCCCCGAGGGCCAGATCGTCGTCCTGGTGGGTCCGAGCGGCTGCGGGAAGACGACGACCATGCGCATGGTCAACCGCATGATCGAGCCGAGCGGCGGCACGATCACCGTGAACGGCGACGACGTCATGGACGTCCCTGCTCCCGAGCTGCGCCGGCGCATCGGGTACGTCATCCAGCAGGTGGGGCTGTTCCCGCACCGCACGATCGCGCAGAACATCGCCACGGTGCCGCGCCTGCTCGGCTGGGACAGGCGCGCCATCGAGCAGCGGGTCAGCGACCTGATGGACACCGTCGGTCTCGACGCCGAGCTCGCGGACCGCTACCCCCACCAGCTGTCGGGCGGGCAGCGCCAGCGCGTCGGGGTCGCGCGCGCCCTCGCCGTCGACCCGCCGATCATGCTCATGGACGAGCCGTTCGGCGCCGTCGACCCGCTCGTGCGGGGCAGGCTCCAGGACGAGTTCCTGCGCCTGCAGGACACGGTGCGCAAGACGATCGTGTTCGTCACCCACGACATCGACGAGGCGATCACGATGGGCGACCGGGTCGCGATCCTCGCGCAGGGCGGCGTGCTGCAGCAGTACGACACCCCCGACAACGTGCTCGCCGAGCCCGCGAACGCCTTCGTCGCAGACTTCCTCGGCGCCGAGCGCAGCCTCAAGCGCCTGGCGCTGCGGCCGGTGAGCGAGGTCAGCGCCGCACGGGGACCGCTCGTGCACCCCGACAGCACGCGCGCCGAGGCGCAGGCGGCGGCACGGGCGGCCGGCGCCGACTGGCTCGTGGTGGTGCGCGAAGACGGCTACCTGGTCGGGTGGACCTGGCTCGCCGAGGTCGAGCGCGCCGTCACGGACGCCGAGGTGCGCCCCTTCCGCGTGCGCGTCCGGGCGACCGACACGCTGCGGGTGGCGCTCGACGCCATGGTGTCGACCCGCACGGGCGTGGCGGTGCGCGTCAAGGCCCTCGACGACGGCGACCGCTACGAGGGGATCCTGTACCCCGAGCTGCTGCGCGCGGAGCTGCGGTGAGGCTCTTGCTCGCGCAGTCGTCGTTTCCTGACTGGAACTGGCTCGGCAACCCCCGCAACTGGGAGCGCCTGCTCGACCACGGCGTCGAGCACGTCCAGCTGACGCTCGTCGGCGTCGCGCTCGGGATGGCCGTCGCCTTCCCGCTCGCGGTGCTCGCGACGCGCCACCGCAAGCTGTACACGCCGCTGCTCGTCACCACCGGCCTGCTCTACACGGTGCCGTCGCTGGCGCTGTTCCTCCTCATCGCGGCGTTCCTGCAGACCGGCTTCGGGTTCACCACGGCGGTCATCGGCCTCGCCGTCTACTCGCTGCTGATCCTGTTCCGCAACACCGTCGCCGGCCTCGAGGCCGTGCCCGACGACATCCGCGAGGCCGGCGAGGCGATGGGCTACACCCCCAGCCAGCTCCTGCTGCGCGTCGAGCTGCCGATCGCGCTGCCCGTCATCATCGCGGGCGTGCGGATCGCGCTCGTGACGACGATCGGGCTGGTCACGATCACGTCGCTCACCGGCATGGGCGGCATCGGGCGCCTGTTCATCACCGGGTTCCAACGGCAGAACTCCACCATCCTCGCGGTGGCGATCGCCGCGGTCGTCATCCTGGCGGTCGTCGGTGACCTCGCGCTCGTCAGCGCCCAGCGCAAGCTCCTGCCGTGGGCCCGGGAGCGGGAGGCCGCATGAACGCGCTGTGGGCGGACATCCTCGCGCACCTCACCAACCCGGCGACGTACGAGGGCCGCTTCGCGCTGCAGAACCTGTTCGCCCAGCACATCTACTACACGCTCGTCGCCACGCTCATCGCCGCGGCGATTGCGATCCCCCTCGGCTTGTGGGTCGGACACCGCGGCCGCGGCGAGCTCGGGGTGGTCGCCGCCGCCAACATGGGCCGGGCCATCCCCGACTTCGGCATCATCCTCATCGCGTTCATCGCCTTCGGCCTGTCGGTGATCCCGGTGTTCCTCGCCCTCGTGGCCCTCGCGATCCCGCCCATCCTCGTCAACACCTACGTCGGGGTGCGCCAGGTTGACCGCGACGTCGTCGATGCCGCCCGGGGCAACGGCTACACGGGCTGGCAGATCCTGCGCGAGGTGGAGGTCCCGCTGGCGATCCCCCTCATCCTGACCGGGCTGCGCACCGCCGCCGTGCAGGTGGTGGCAACCGCCGCGCTCGCGGCCTACGTCGGCCTCGGCGGGCTCGGGCGCCTCATCATCGACGGCCTCGCCGCGGGGGTCACCCGGGGTGATCCCCCTCCCGGGCTGGCCCGCGTCGTCATAGGCTGCGTCTGCGTCGCGCTGCTCGCGATCGCCACGGAGCTGCTGCTCGGACGCCTCGAGCGCGCGCTGACCCCGCGCGGGATCCGTACCCGCCTCGAGGACAGCGCGCTCGAGGAGCAGCCGGACCCCGAGCGCCCCGAGCTCACGACGCGCGGCGCCGTCTGACAGCGTGCACACGCACGAACGCAAACGGAAAGGACGCGGCATGCACACGCTCTCCCGATCCGTCCGCAGCCTGGGGGTGGCGGCCGTGGCGGCGCTGCTGCTCGTGGCCTGCGCCGACGACGACACCATCGCGATCGGCTCGGCGGACTTCGACGAGTCCGAGATCGTCGCGTCGATGTACGCCGCGGTGCTCGAGGACGCCGGCTACGACGTGGACCGGCGGTTCCTGTTCGGTCCGCGCGAGACCTACTTCGCCGCGCTCGAGGACGGCGACCTCGACCTCGTGCCCGAGTATGCCGGCACGGCGGTCGAGTTCCTCACCGGCGGCGCCGGGGAGGCCACCGCCGACACGGGTGAGACGGTCGCCCGGCTGCGCGAGCTGGTCGCCGAGGAGGGCCTCGTCGCGCTCGAGCCCGCGGAGGCGGAGAACAAGAACACCTTCGTGGTGACCCGCGAGACCGCCGACGAGTACGGCCTCTCGGCCGTGTCCGACCTCGAGCCCGTCGGGGGCGACCTCGTGCTCGGCGGGCCACCGGAGTGCCCCGAGCGTCCGCTGTGCCTCATCGGGCTGCAGGAGGTCTACGGCATCGAGTTCGCCGACTTCCAGCCGCTCGACGCGGGCGGTGCGGTCACGATCGGCGCCCTCGACGGCGGTGACGTCGACGTCGCCCTGCTGTTCACCACCGAGCCGGCCATCGCCGCGAACGACTGGGTGGCGCTGGAGGACGACGGGGGCCTGCAGCCCGCGGAGAACATCATCCCCGTGATCCGCGAGGACGCCCTCGACGACGACGTCGCGGAGCTGCTCGACGCGATCGCCGCCCGCCTCACCACCGAGGAGATCAGCGCCCTGAACGCGCAGGTGCGCGAGGAGGGGGCCGACCCGCAGGACGTGGCGGAGGACTGGCTGCGCGACCAGGGTCTGCTCTAGCGCCCCGCGCCGGCGCCGCCACCGGCCCCCGCCGGGGGTTGGGAGCACCAGCTCACGCCTACGCCGCAGCGGTGCTCCCAACCCCCCGCGGCGCGTGCACCCAGCGCCCACCCACCCGGGGGTTGGGAGCACCAGTTGACGCCTACGCCGCACCGGTGCTCCCAACCCCCGGTTCCGACCGCGCCGGCGCCTCCCCGGCCGGTGTGCGCGGCCGCAGCCGTGGCTACCGGGGCGGCTCGGGGGCGAGCGCTGCGGGGTCGCCGGCCGTGG
>SKPY01000329.1 GCA_007119305.1 Nitriliruptorales bacterium | reverse complement strand
GGGCGCCCGGCATGAGCGCCAGTCCGCAGACCGTCGAGGCCGCCGGCCGGCTGGTCCACGAGCTGGCGACCGCGCACCAGTCCGCCAAGCTGTACCCGGCGGGCCACCCGCAGCGCACCCGCATCGGCGACCGGCTCGCCGAGCAGGCCCGCACGCTGTGCCGGCTCGCGGCGCCGAGGCACCCCACCGTGTTCGTCGACCACGGCAGCTTCTACCTCGGGACGACGCTGCTCGTGCACGAGTCGCTCACCCTCGGGCGCCTGGCCCAGGCGTGCGCTGCGGCGGGGATCGAGGCGCTCACCTTCCAGCCGGGGGTGACCGCAGCCGACCTCGCCGGGCTGATCGCGGTGCTGCAGGGAGAGCAGCGCCGTCCGGGGCAGATCGGCGGTCTGGGGATCAACGCCGTGCGCCCGGTGCGCTCGAGCGAGCAGCCCTGGCAGGAGCGGCTGGCGGAGCTGCGCGGCGCGTACGCCGCCGGGGTGGACCTGCTGCGTGACGCGAGCACGCGGGCCGCCGCGGGCGAGCCCATCGACGTCGGGCTGGCCACCCGGGTCGTCGAGCAGCTCGCGACCGAGGTCGACCGTGATCCCGGCTACGGCGTGCTGCTGAGCGCGGTGAAGTCCTACGACGAGTACACCTACTTCCACATGGTCAACGTGTGCCTGCTGTCGGTCGCGCTCGGGCCGCTCGTCGGACTCCGTCGGGAGCAGGTGCTCGTCCTCGGCATCGGCGCCTTGCTGCACGACCTCGGCAAGGTCTTCGTTCCCGAGGACGTGCTGCACGCCCCCGGTGCGCTGTCGGAGGAGCAGTGGCGTCTCGTCCAGCGCCATCCCGTGGACGGCGCGGGCCTGCTGTTCGCAACCGGCGCGGGGCTGTACCACCCGGCTGCAGCGGTGCTGCTGGAGCACCATGCCGGCTACGAGACCGGCGGCTACCCGACGCTGCACGGCCACCGGCCGTCCGTGCCGAGCCGCCTGGTCGCCGTGGCGGACTGCTACGACGCGGTGACGAGCAAGCGCTCCTACCGGGACGCCCTCGACCGCCACAAGGCGCTCGCGATCCTCCGTGCAGGGTCCGGGCAGGGCTTCGACCCCGACGCGGTGCGGCTGTTCGAGCGCCTGGTGGGCGAGTATCCCATCGGTTCGCTGGTCCTGCTCGCCACCGGTGAGACGGGGGTCGTCGTGCGCCAGCACCCCCAGCTCGACGACCGCCCGACCGTCCTCGTGCTCCTCGACGCGACCGGGACGCCCGCCGAGGTCGAGGAGCGCGACCTCGGTGCGGACCCCCGGGGCGGGGTCCGCAGGCGCCTCGACCCCGACGCGGTGGGACTCGACCTGAGCCGCTTCGTGGCGAGCGGCGAGGTCCACCCGCGCCAACCTCCGAGCGGGCGCGGCGGCCTCGTCCACGAACCCGCGCCCGGCGAGGCCCAGCCGGACGGCTACGTCGACACGCACCGCCACGACCAGCACACCCACCACGACCACGCCGGCCGCAACGGGCGGCCCGACCCCGACGTCGCGCCGCCCTTTCACGCTTGAGCGTCGCCGTCGCTACCCTGGTTGCGGCCACGACCACGAGGAGGCGGCGATGGGGGCGCGGGAGGTGCTCGACTGGGCGACCTTCGGGCAGGCGGCCCGGGAGCTCGCCCAGGCCGTCGTCGACGACGGCTTCCGGCCCGACATGATCGTGTCCATCGCGCGCGGCGGGCTGTTCGTCGCCGGCACCCTCGCCTACGACCTCAGCGTGAAGAGCTGCTTCGTGTTGAACGTCGAGTACTACACGGGGATCGGCCAGCGGCTCGAGGCGCCGGTCGTGCTGCCGCCGAGGCTCGACCTCGAAGAGGCGAAAGGCTTGAACGTCCTGATCGCCGACGACGTCGCGGACACCGGCCACACCCTCGCGCTCGTCAAGCGCCTGTGCCAGGCGAAGGTCGCGCAGGCCCGGGTGGCGGTGCTGTACGAGAAGCCGGCCAGCGAGGTGGCCTGCGAGTACGTGTGGCGCCGCACCGACCGCTGGGTCGACTTCCCGTGGTCGAGCCAGCCGCCGCTCAGCCAGCCGGCTGGCGGCTCCCGCCCGCTGGGAGCACAGCTTCCGGCCTGAGAGCGCGCTCCCGGCGGTCCGCGCCGGCGTGTGAGAGGGGAAGCCATGGCGGAGTCCGCGGATGCGCCGGCTGGCGGCCAGGCTGCCGTCGAACCGCCCTTCAGCTACCGGCAGATCACGCTGATCGGAACCGGCTTCCTCGGCGTGATGCTCGCGTTCTCCACCTACAACGCGTTCCTGCCGCTCATGTACGCGGAGTTCATCGAGCGCCGCGCCCTCATCGGCCTGCTGATGGGCACCGACAACCTGATCGGCCTGCTGCTGATCCCCGTCATCGGTGCGTGGTCGGACCGCACCCGCAGCCGCTACGGCCGGCGACTGCCGTTCATCCTCGTCGCCCTGCCCGTCGCTGCGCTGCTGTTCGCGGGGATCCCCTGGGCGGCGACCGCCCTGTGGGCCCTGATCCTCATCGAGATCTGCTTCACCGCGGCCATGCACGCCTATCGCGGCCCCGTGATCTCGCTCATGCCGGACCACACCCCGCCGGAGAAGCGCTCGACCGCCAACGGGATCATCAACCTGATGGGCGGCGTCGGCGTGCTGATCGCCTTCGGCGGTCTGTCGCTCGTCTACGACGTCGATCCGCGCCTGGCGTTCGGGATCGGGGCGCTCATCATGCTCGTCACCCTCGCGGTGGTCTGGCGGGCATCCGACTACGACCCGCCACACGTCGACTCGACGACGCAGGAAGAGGCCCAGCCGCTCGCCGACGCCGTGCGTGGGCTCAAGACCCTCCTCCGTGCGGACCACCGCCCGCAGTTCCTCATCCTCGCGGCGATGCTCACCTACTACATCGGCTTCGCCGGGCTCGACGCGATGTTCCCGCTCTACGGCGTGCAGGAGCTGGGCCTGACCGAGGGTCGCGCCGCGTTCATCCTCACGTTCTTCGCCGGGTCGTTCCTGGTGTTCGCGCTCGTCGCGGGCATGCTCGGGACGAAGTTCGGCAAGGTCCCGACGATGCTCGTCGGGCTCGCGGTCCTGCCCGCGTTGTTCGTCATCGCGCCGGCGCTCCGTGAGGTGTGGGCGATCGGTGCGCTGTTCGTCGTCGGCGGGTTCGCCTGGGGCCTCGTCAACGTCCAGGCGATGCCGCTCGTCGCGGACCTCGGCGGGCGCAACCGCATCGGCTTCTACGTGGGCATGTACTACCTGTTCACGATGGCGGGCCAGATGACCGGCCCGTTCGTCCTCGGCACCGCCATGGACCTCGTCGGCAACGCCGGGATGTTCTACGCCGGCGCGCTCACCTTCCTCGGCGGCTTCGTCCTGCTGCGCGCCGGCTACCGCCGGCTCGAGGCCGATCCCGTCGAGCTCGCCCGCCGGGCCGCCCTCGACGCCGCGTGAGCGCCGCGCCCGGGTTCACGGCGGCGGACGCACGGTGAGCGTGCCGGCGTCCCCGTCGAGCTGCACGAGCCCACCGAGCGGCACCGTGCGCTGCCCCGGGCCGTGCCCGAGCGGCAGCCCGTAGACGGCCGGGACGCCGAGCGCGGCAGCATACGTCGCCGCGACCTCGTAGGCGCCTGGCGCGCCCGCGGGACCGTCGCAGCCGTGGAAGTCGTCGAACGCGAGCCCGGCGACACCGTCGAGGACACCTGCGCGCCGCAGCTGCGTCAGCGCCCGGTCGATGCGGTACGGGGCTTCGCCGACGTCCTCGAGCAGCAGCACCCGGCCGCTGGCGTCCAGCTGGTCGGGGGTGCCGCACAGGGAGGCCACGATCGTGAGGTTGCCGCCCACGAGCGGCGCCGTGGTCGAGCCGGCCGCCAGCGACGTCCCCGACAGACGCACCTGCGGACGGCCGAACAGCGCGGCGCGCAGCGAGTCGGCGCTGTCCCGCGGCAGCCGGCGCGGGCTCCACTGCAGCGACGGCCCGTGGAAGGTGACCATGCGGGCGCGTTGCCCGAGGGCGACATGCAGGGCGGTGACGTCGCTGAAGCCGACGAAGACCCGGGGGGCGAGCCTGTCGGCCCGCAGCGCATCGAGCAGCCGGTGAGAGCCGTAGCCGCCGCGCACGCACACGACGCCGGCGACGTCCGGGTCGGTCAGCGCCCAGTGCAGGTCCGCCAGCCGGCGCCTGTCGGACGCGGCGAGGAAGCCCGTCGCGTCGCCATCCCACACGGCCGCGCCGACGACGACCTCCAGGTCCCAGGAGCGCAGCAGGTCCATGCCGCGCGCCGCGCGGGCTGGATCGGGCGGGCCCGCGGGCGCGACCACCGCGACGCGGTCACCCGCCCG
>SKPY01000174.1 GCA_007119305.1 Nitriliruptorales bacterium | reverse complement strand
GCCGGCGAGCCCGGGGAAGGCCACGGAGGTGGCCTCCCGGTGCAGCTCGGGGTCCAGCAGTTGCGGAGCCAGGAGCTCCCGCGCGAACCGCAACAGGTCGTCGACGCGCCGGACGACGGCGGGCGACCGGAAGGGGGTGAGCGGTGACCACGGCGGTGGCGTCGGCTGCCCTGCCGGCTGTGGCCCAGCAGGAGCAGGCGGCCGGATCCGGCGAGCTGGTCGGCTTCTTCGCGCTCGGCGCGATCGCGCTCGGCGCGGCGATCGCCGTGGTGATGATGCGCAACCCCGTCCACGCGGCGCTGATGCTGGTGACCAACCTGCTGGCCGTCGCGGGCATCTACGCGCTGCTGGAGGCGCCCTTCCTCGCCGTGGCGCAGGTCATCGTCTACGCCGGCGCGATCGTGGTGCTGTTCCTGTTCGTCATCATGCTGCTCGGCGTGTCGCGCGAGGAGCGCCTGGGCGGCGGCATCCCGCTGCAGACCCCGGTGGGCCTGGCGGTCGGCGCGGCTTTGGCCGTGGTGCTCGTCGCCGGGGTGGCCGGTCCCTTCCTCGGCCCCGAGGCCGTCTGCGGGCCGGAGGGTGAGGCCGCGGCGGTCGGGGCGGGCGAGGACCCGCAGTGCGCGGGGCTGGCCGAGGCCAACGAGGCGGGCAACGTGCGCGGCGTGGGCGAGATCCTGTTCACCGACTACGTCTGGCCCTTCGAGGTCACCAGCGCGCTGCTGGTGGTCGCCGCGGTCGGGGCGGTGGTGATCGGCCGTCGCCACGAGCCCGCCTCCGACCTGGTCGACGGCGCCGAGCCGTCCGGCGCGGGCAGCGGGACGGGAGCCGACGAGGACGGGGAGGTGGGCTGAGGTGGTGCCTGCCGGCTGGTACCTGGCGCTCGCCGCCGCGCTGTTCGGCGTCGGCGCGATCGGGGTGCTGGTGCGCCGCAGCGTCATCGTGATGCTGATGTGCGTCGAGCTGATGCTCAACAGCGTCAACATCACGCTGGTGACCTTCGCGCGGATGCACGGCTCGCTCGACGGGCAGGTGCTGGCGTTCTTCGTCATCGTCGTCGCCGCGGCCGAGGTCACCGTCGGCCTGGCGCTGATCGTGAACCTGTTCCGGTTGAAGGCCTCGACCGACGCCGACCGCGTCGACGAGCTGCGGGCCTAGGCGGGGGACGGGCACCCGGTGGACGACCTGACCGTGGGGAGGTGAGCGGCCGACGATGGCGCTCGAGTCGGTGACCCAGGCCGCCGACGGCACGCTGCTGTGGTGGTCGTGGGCCATCCCCGTGCTGCCGGCGGTGTCGGCCGCCGTGCTGCTGCTGCTCGGCGCGCGCATGCGTCGCGCGGTCGCCGCGGGCCTCGCCCTCGGCAGCGTCGGGCTGAGCGCGGTGCTGTCCACCGCGGCCTTCGTCGCGGTGCAGGCCGGCGGGGGGGAGGCGGTGGTCCGCACCGTCGCCCGCTGGATGCCGGTCGGCGACCTGCAGGTCGACTGGACCATCCTGCTCGACCCGCTGAGCACGGTGATGCTGCTGCTGGTCACCTGGGTCGGGCTGCTCATCCACGTCTACTCGGTCGGCTACATGGCCGACGACCCCCGCTTCAGCCGCTTCTTCGCCTACCTCAACCTGTTCGTGGCCTCCATGCTCGTGCTGGTGATGGCCGAGGGGCTGCTCACCCTGTTCGTCGGCTGGGAGCTGGTCGGCCTGTGCAGCTACCTGCTGATCGGGTTCTGGTACGAGCGCCCGACCTTCGCCAGCGCGGCGAAGAAGGCCTTCGTGGTCAACCGGGTGGGCGACGCCGGGTTCATGATCGCGATGTTCGTGCTGCTGGCCACCGCCGGGACGCTGTCGTTCACCGAGCTGGTGCCCGGCGGCGCGGACGCGCTGGGGACCGGCACGGCCACCGCCGTCGGCCTGCTGCTGCTGGTGGCCGCCGCCGGCAAGAGCGCGCAGATCCCCCTGCACGTCTGGCTGCCCGACGCGATGGCCGGCCCGACGCCGGTCAGCGCGCTCATCCACGCCGCGACGATGGTGACCGCCGGGGTGTACCTGTTCGCCAGGATGTCGCCGGTGGTGCTGCCCGAGGTCGGCACGGCGGTGGCCTGGGTCGGGGCGATCACCGCGCTGGTCGCCGCGCTCGTCGCCTGCACCCAGCGGGACCTCAAGAAGATCCTCGCCTGGTCGACCGTCAGCCAGCTCGGCTACATGTTCATCGCCGTCGGGGTCGGCTCGTCGGTGGCGGCGGTGTTCCACCTGCTCACCCACGGCTTCTTCAAGGCGCTGCTGTTCCTCGTCGCCGGCTCGGTGATGCACGCGATGGACGACGAGACCGACGTGTGGCGGATGGGCGGGCTGCGCAGGGCCATGCCCTGGACGTTCGCCACCGCGGTGGTCGGCTGGGCGGCGATCTCCGGGGTGCCGCTGCTGTCGGGCTTCTTCTCCAAGGAGGAGATCCTGGCCGCGGCGGCCGACACGCCGGGGGCCGGCGCGATCCTGGTGATCGGGCTGGTCGTGGCCGGGCTGACGGCGTTCTACATGACCCGGTGGCTGGTGCTGATCTTCCTCGGCCGCCCACGCCACGCCGACCTCGCCCCGGCACCCCACCCGCACGAGTCGCCGGCGCCGATGGTCGCACCGCTGGTGGTCCTCGCCGCGGCCAGCGCGCTGGGCGGGCTGATCAACCTGCCCGGGTCGCAGTGGCTGGCCGGCTGGCTGGAGCCGTCGGTGGCGCCGTTCGAGCCGGCCGAGCCGATGATCGGCCACACGCTGCTGGAGGTGGTCGCCGTCGCGATCGCCGCGGCCGGGGTGGCCGCCGCCGCGGCGCTGTACCTGCGCCGGGTGGATCACGAGCGGCTCCGCGAGCGCCTCGGGCTGCTGCACGAGCTGCCACGGGAGAGCTTCTACTTCGATGCGCTCTACGAGCGCGCCGTGGCCGCGCCGGGTCACGCGCTGGCCCGCGGCAGCGCCACGTTCGACCGGGTGGTGATCGACGGGGCGGTGCTCGGGCTGGCCCGTGGCACCGCCGGCCTCGCCTCGCTCGGCAGGCGTCTGCAGACCGGCTGGCTGCGCAGCTACGCGCTGGCCATCGCCGCCGGCGCGCTGCTGCTCGTCGTCGTCGTGATCGCACGGGTGGTCTGAGCCGATGGACGCGCTGCCGCTGCTGACGCTCACGATCGCCGCCCCGGCGGTCACCGCCCTGCTGATCGGGCTGCTGCCCGGCTCGAGCCGGGGGGCGATCCGGTGGACCGCGCTGGTCGGCTCGCTGGTCACCCTCGCGATCTCGCTGCTGGTGCTCGGGGCGTTCGAGGTCGGCGAGGCCGGCTTCCAGCTGCAGGAGCGGGTCGACTGGATCCCAGCCTGGGGGGTGTCCTACTGGGTGGCGGTCGACGGGGTCAGCCTGCTGCTGGTGCTGCTGACCACCGCGATCCAGCCGCTGGTGGTGCTGGCGGCCTGGAACCACGCCGACCGGCCCAAGGGGCTGTTCGTCTCGCTGATGGCGATGCAGGCGGCGATGGTCGGGGTCTTCGTCGCGCTCGACCTGATCCTCTTCTACGTGCTGTTCGAGGCGATGCTGGTGCCGATGTACGCGCTGATCGGCATCTGGGGCAGCGAGCACCGTCGCTACGCCGCGGTGAAGTTCTTCCTCTACACGCTGGTCGGCGGGCTGCTGATGCTGGTGGGCATCATCTACGTCTACCTGCAGGCCGGCGCGGAGTCGTTCGGCTACGACGCGATGGTCGCCGCCGGGCTGACCGGCACCGAGCAGACCTGGCTGTTCCTGGCCTTCTTCGCCGCGTTCGCGATCAAGGTGCCGCTGTTCCCGCTGCACACCTGGCTGCCCGACGCCCACACCGAGGCGCCGACGGTCGGCAGCGTGATCCTGGCGGCGGTGATGCTGAAGATCGGCGGCTACGGCTTCCTGCGCTTCTCGCTGCCGATGTTCCCCGACGCCTCGGTGCAGCTCGCCCCGGTGATCGCCGCGCTGGCGGTGGCCGGGATCCTCTACGGGGCGCTGGTGGCGCTGGTGCAGGGCGACATCAAGCGGCTGGTGGCCTACTCGTCGGTCAGTCACCTGGGCTTCGTGGTGCTCGGCACCTTCGCGCTCAACCCCACCGGCATGTCCGGCGCGGTGGTGCAGATGGTCAACCACGGGCTGTCGACCGGCGCGCTGTTCCTGCTGGTCGGCTTCCTGTACCAGCGGACCCACAGCCGAAGGATCGCCGACCACGGCGGGCTGCTGTCGGTCGCCCCGCGGCTCGGCGGCATCTTCCTGGTGGTGGCGCTCAGCTCGCTGGCCCTGCCCGGGCTCAACGGCTTCGTCGGCGAGTTCCCGATCCTGC
>SKPY01000515.1 GCA_007119305.1 Nitriliruptorales bacterium | reverse complement strand
GCCGCCGCCCCGCGACGCGGCACCGGGGTCGCCGGGGCCGCGCCGGCGGCCACACGGTCGAACGGATGGGCGGCTTGCGCTGCGGTGGCGCGGTCGAGGTGTACCCTGCGCGAGGGATGGCGGGCATCCTCCACCCGAGGCAGCGTCGGCGCTGCGGCGCACGCCCCAGGGTGCACGTGCGGCGGGCAGCGGAGCAACGGGTGCAGCGGTGTTCACGGGTGGGCCAGCGCGGCGCGCTGGTGGGTGAGCCGACTGCGTGCGCCGGGTCCCAGGGGGTGAAGGGCAGCCTCCGCCGAGCCGACACAAAGACGGATCGACGGATCAGACCAGCACGACCACGTGAAGGAGCACCCGTGAACGTACACGAGGTGGCGCTGCACGCCACGCCGGTGGACAGGTTCGCGCCGGTGGTGGGCGCGCAACGGGTGGATGGGTTGCGCCGGGTTCTCGGGGCGTTGCGCGACGCCCTCGATGGCCGACGCCTGTGGCACGTCAACTCGACCGCGGCCGGCGGCGGCGTGGCCGAGATGCTGCACGTGCTGCTCGGCTACGAGCGCGGCGCCGGGATCGACGTGCGCTGGGCCGTGGTCGGCGGCGACGCGGCGTTCTTCGCGATCACGAAGCGCCTGCACAACCGCCTCCACGGGCATCCCGGCGACGGGCTGCCGCTCGGGCCCGCCGCGCACGACCACTACCAGGCGATCACGGACGCGAACGCGGCCGCGCTGCGGGCACGGGTGCGGCCGGGCGACGTCGTCGTGCTCCACGACCCGCAGACGGCCGGGCTCGCAAGTGGGCTCGCTGCCGCCGGGGCGCAGGTCGTCTGGCGCTGCCACATCGGCGGCGACGCCCCCGACGACGCGCTGGTAGGTGCGGGCTGGGACTTCCTGCGCGGTTACCTCGAGCCGGTCGACGCACTCGTGTTCTCCCGCACCGCGCATGTGCCGAGCTGGGTCAACGGGCTGCCGACCTGGATCGTGCCGCCATGCATCGACCCGTTCTCCCCGAAGAACCTGCACCTCGAGCCCGCCGTCGTCGAGACGGTCCTTGCCCGGATCGGCATGATCGCGGGGAATGGGGGCCAACCACCGCTGCGCTTCCGCCGCAGCGACGGCCGCGCGGGCGAGGTCGGCCAGCCGGCCGAGGTCGTCCGTGAGGGCCCGCCGCCGCCTGCCGACGTGCCGCTGGTCGTGCAGGTGTCCCGCTGGGACCGCCTCAAGGACATGGCCGGTGTCCTGCGCGCTTTCGCCGACCATGCGGCCGAGCTCGGTGCGGCGCACCTCGCGCTCGTCGGACCGAGCGCCGCCGGCGTCGGCGACGACCCCGAGGCCCAGGAGGTCCTCGGCGAGTGCGTCGAGCTGTGGCGCCGCCTCCCCGCGGCGACGCGGCGGCGCGTGCACCTGGTCAGCCTGCCGATGGACGACCTCGTCGAGAACGCCGCGATGGTGAACGCGGTCCAGCGGCACGCGACCGTGCTCGTGCAGAAGAGCCTCGCCGAGGGCTTCGGCCTCACCGTCACCGAGGGCATGTGGAAGGCCCGGCCGATGATCGCTGGACGCGTCGGCGGCATCCAGGACCAGATCGTCCACGGCGCGTCAGGACTGCTCGTCGACGACCCCCGCGACCTCGACGCCTTCGCAGGCGCCCTTGCGGGGGTGCTGGCCTCGCCTGCAACCGCGCAGTACCTCGGCGAGGGTGCGCGCGCCCGCGTGATCGAGTCGTTCCTCGGCGACCGCCACCTCGCGCAGATGGCGCGGCTGGTGTTGGGACTCCTCGACGCCGCCGCGCCCGCCGGGTCGTCCCCCCGCCCTGCCGCCGCCTGGGCGGACCGTGACGCCGCCGCGCACGCCGAGCCACATGCGGGCGCTCCCGCCGCCATGTAGGAGCGTTGCTCTCGCCGCTCAGCCGGGCCTGTCGGAGCCGTGCCAGCGCGGACCCCCGGGTGCTGCAAACCCCCGTGTGATTGCGTTGGACGCAGTCGCGGCACAGTGGATGCAACGGCCGTGACTTCTCCGTTCGGCGACCATGACTCCGGAGGTGGGCGTGAGCGAGCAAGGTGACAGCTTGTTGCCGGAACCCGTCCTTGATGACGGCATCGTTCGACTGCGTCGTTGGACGGCTACGGACCTGCCGTGCGTGAAGGCGGCCGGCGACGAAGGAGTCATCCCGGAGACCACGACCGTGCCGCCCGCGTTCACCGAGGAGGCCGGCAGGGAGTGGATCGAACGTCAGCACTCACGGGTCCAACAGGAGCAGGGGTGGTCTCTGGCAGTGACTGAGATGCCGGTGGGCGCGGCCGTGGGGTGCGCTGTCCTGCTGCTGCGGCCGCAGGAGGGAGTCGCCGGCGTGGGCTACTGGCTCGCACCCAGCGCTCGCGGCAGGGGCCTTGCTTCACGGGCGGTAGCACTGCTCACCGAGTGGGGGCTACGGGAGGTAGCGCTTGCCCGAGTCGAAGCGTGGGTCGAACCAGGCAACCAGGCGTCTGTGGACGTACTCACTCGGTGCGGGTTCGACTACGAAGGGCGTCTCCGGTCGTTCCTGTCGTTCCCGACCCGCCGTGCGGACGCCTTGGTCTTCTCACGCGTGGACACAGCGTGAGTCGTGCAGCACCTCATCACAGTGGGCGGCCACGGTCGGGTTGGCCGTGGTGCGGGTGGAGGCCGAGGTCGGCTCTGGCATGAACGGGTCCCGAGGGAAGGTGCGCAGAGTGCTGGCGGACCCGAACGTGACCACGGTGGTCGTTGAGCATCGGGACCGGTTGGGTCGGATGCACACCGAGTTGGTCGAAGCGGCGTTGGCGGCTCACGGTCGGCAGTAAAGGGGGGTTCGACTCCGGCGCGTCGAACGCGCGCACGACGCTCGTGGCGGGCTCCCACGCCTCCTGGTCCGCATCGCCCCAGTCGATGAGTGTGTCCGGTCCGGCCTCCTCCCGCAGGCGGTACAGCTCGGCGAGCAGACCATCCGGGTCGTGGGGCGCCCGAGCGCCGCGGCGGTGCTGCCGCCGAACCACGTCTTCCACCCGTGCGAGGACGTCCTGGAAGGGAGCGGCCACCTCGAAGTCCTCGCTCAGCCTGCGACCGTGCGTGCTGAGCAGGCGGGCCGTGAACCGGTCCGGAAGGTGCGGCAGCAGTGCTCGGGGCCGTGTGCGGGGGCACCGCATGCCACCTGCAGTCGGCCGTCAGCCCGGCGGTTGCCCCAGCAGCGTCTCGAAGCCCCCGACCTCCTGCTCGAAGGCACGGGCGGCCTGCAGCACCGTCGTGTCCTCCCAGCGCCGGCCGATGAGCATCATGCCGACCGGCAGCCCGTCGACCTTGGCGCAGGGCAGGGTGAGCGCGGGATGGCCGGTGACGTCGAAGGGCGCGGTGTTCGGCAGCATCTCGAGCGCGCGCGCCACCCACTCCTCGCGCGGGCCGGCGGGGTCGGGCAGCGGCGTGGCCTTGAGCGGCAGCGTCGGCATGACGAGCACGTCGGCGTCCTCGAGCGCGGCGTCGTAGGCGGCCCGCAGCGTCGGCACGGTGTTCTGCGCCTTGGCGTAGTAGCGGCCGTGGTAGCGCTCGTAGAGGTACTCGCCCGCCAGCAGGACGAGCTTGACGGTCTCGGACAGATCGTGCCCGCGCGAGGTCCGCCCGCGCGCGTAGGCGTCGAGCATGCTGGTGGCGAAGTAGCCCTCGTAGTTGGTCCCGAAGCCGTTGCCTTTGATCATCAGCGCGGCCGCACCCTCGACCGCGATGGCGTTCCACACGTGGATGCCGGAGCGGTGCAGCGGGATCGACACGTCCTTGACGGTCGCGCCGACCTGCTCGAAGCGTCGCGCCGCGTCGCGGACGGCCGCGTCGACATCGTCTTCGGACAGCTCGGGCCAGCCGAACCCTTCGGTGACCACGGCGACGGTCAGCGCATCGGGCGTCTCGGTCACCCGCTGCGCGTACGGCTCGGTGTCCACCTGCGCGGGCTGGCGCGGGTCGAGGCCGTCGCTCCCGGCGAGCGCCTCGAGCATGGCGGCGACGTCGTCGACGGTGCGGCCGATCGGACCGAGGTGGTCGAGCGTCAGCTCGATGGGGAACGCCCCGGTGTAGGGGACAAGGCCGCGGGTGGGCTTGTGCCCGACCGTGCCGCACCAGCAGCTTGGGATGCGCACCGAGCCGCCTTGGTCGCCGCCGAGGGCGAGGTCGACGTCGTGATTGGCGACGAGGGCCGCGCTGCCGCCCGAGGAGCCACCCGCCGAGCGGGAGCGCTCCCACGGGTTGCGGATCGGCCCGGTGCGGCAGGTGTGGCTGCCGCCGGAGAAGCACAGGTCCTCGCAGGCGGCCTTGCCGACGATCTCCCCGCCGGCGTCGAGGATGCGCGTGACG
>SKPY01000221.1 GCA_007119305.1 Nitriliruptorales bacterium | reverse complement strand
GGCGAGGCCGGGGCGCGCGCGAGCGCAGCGGGCGAGGCCGAGGCCGACGAGCCTGCGTCCGAGGGCGAGACCGCCGGCGCCGCCGAGGCGGGCGCCATGACCCGGTCGGGCTTTCGCAAGCGGGGCGAGGCGATCGAGTGGCAGTGCCCGGCCTGCGAGGAGTTCAACGCCATCGACCGGCTGGCGTGCGGGGTCTGCGGCACCGCGTTCGCGGCGCGCTACCAGACCGAGGAGGACGCGCGCGAGCCGGTGAACTGGACGGCGGCGCTGGCCCTGTCCGCGGTGCTGCCGGGCACGGGGCACCACCTCGCCGGGCGGACCGGCCCCGGGATCGCACGCGGGCTGCTGTTCGTCATCTGGCTCGTCGGCGGGCTGCTGCTCGCCCTGACCGGCGGCGGCGCTGCGGTGTTCGCGGCGGCGCCCCTGTTCCTGGGCGCGGCGGTCATCTGGGCGGGCACGCTGCTCGACGTCCTCAACCTCCAGCGCGGGCAGGGTGAGCTGCTGACGGGCCGCGTGCTGCTGTGGCTCGTCGTGGGGGTGACGTTGCTGCTGCTCATCGGCGCCTTCGCCGCCGCGCAGCAGGTCACCTGACCGGTCGGCCCCGCGCACCGTCCCCGGCGCCCCTACGATGAGCAGGACCCCGCAGGGCGCGGGGAGCGAGGAGGCAGCGTGACCAACGCGGTCAGCGACAGCATCGTCGTGCAGGCCGGTGCCGAGGCGGTCTGGGACGTCATCGCCGATTTCGAGGCCTATCCCGAGTGGCAGGACGACGTCAAAGAGGTCGAGATCCTCGAGACCGACGACGATGGCTGGGGCACCAAGGTGCGCTTCGGGGTCGACGTCAGGTTCATGCACGCCGTCCTCGTGCTCGCCTACCATTACACCGACACGGAGATGCACTGGTGGCTCGTCGACGGCCACGGGGTCCGCAAGAACACCGGCACCTACACGCTCGAGCCGCTGGGCAACGGCGCCACCCACGTGTCGTACGAGCTCGAGGTCGTGCCGACGGTGCCCGTGCCCGGCATCATGCGCCGCCGTGCGGCGCTGCACATCATCGAGGCCGCGCTGCCGGCGATGAAGGAGCGCGCCGAGCTCCTCGAGCACGGCGAGCGGGGCCCGGACGCAAGCACCGGGGACTAGCCGGTGCGGGTGCTGCTGATCACCGGCAAGGGCGGCGTCGGCAAGACGTCCGTCGCGGCCGCCACCGGGCTGCGCGCGGCAGCGGCGGGCCTGCGCACGCTCGTGATGTCCACGGACCCGGCGCACTCGCTGGCTGACGCGCTCGACACCGAGCTGAGCGGGCAGCCGGTCGAGGTCGCGCCACGGCTGGAGGCGGAGCAGCTGGACGCGCGCCGGCACCTCGAGGACAACTGGCGGCAGATCCAGGAGTACCTGATCGCACTGCTGTCGTGGGGCGGCGTCGATGAGGTCGAGGCGGAGGAGCTGTCGGTCGTGCCGGGCCTCGAGGAGCTGTTCGGGCTGCTCGACGTGCGCCGACACGTCGAGGCGGCCGCGCACGACCTGCTCGTGGTCGACTGCGCCCCCACCGCGGAGACGCTGCGGCTGCTGAGCCTGCCGCACGCCCTGGGCTGGTACCTCGAGCGGGTGTTCCCCGTGCAGCGCAAGGTCGCGAACGTCGTGCGGCCCATGCTCGGGCGGGTCACGACCATGCCGCTGCCCCAGGACCGGGTGCTCGAGGCGGTCGAGGGCCTGCACGCGACGCTCGGGGCGGTGCGGGCGATCCTCACCGACGGCGAGCGCACCACCGTGCGGCTCGTCACCAACCTGGAGAAGATCGTCGTCGCGGAGGCCCAGCGCACCTACACCCACCTCGCGCTGTTCGGCTACCACGTGGACGCGGTGATCGTGAACCGCATGCTGCCCGAGGAGGTCACCGACCCGTACTTCGCGCGCTGGAAGGCCCTGCAGAGCGAGCACCTCGAGGCCGTCCGCGAACGCTTCCACGACGTGCCGGTGCTCACCGCGCCGCTGTTCGCCGACGAGCCGCTGGGGCCCGAGGGCCTCGCACCGCTGGCCGAGGCCGCGTACGGCGACCGCGACGTCGCCGCCGTGCTGCACCGCGGCCGGCCGCTGCGCGTGGAGCGCACCGGCGACGGCTACGTGCTCTCGCTCGCGCTGCCGCTCGTGGACAAGCGCGAGCTCGACGTCTTCCGCCGCGCCGACGAGCTGTACGTGAAGGTGGGGGCGTCCACCCGCTCGATCGCGCTGCCCGCGGCGCTGCGGCGCTGCGCGGTGGTCGGTGCCGGCATCAGCGACGAACGCCTCGAGGTCCGCTTCGCCGAACCCGACATCCGGCGCAGCGACGAGGCCGTGGACCCGGCGGGTGCGGCGGCGCCCCGTTCGCCCCGCACGGCGCAAGGGTCGTAGACTCGGGGCCCGCCCTGCCCACGGGCACCCCGCCAGCCCCGAGACGCACGCGATGAGCGACGACCAGCAGCCCCCACCGCATCAGCACCCCCCGTTCGGCGGTGCGATCGGCGGCGGTCCGGAGTGCCTGGTGTGCCCGGTGTGCGTGCTGCTCCAGGCGCTCACGTCCACACGGCCCGAGGTCACCGAGCACCTGCTGGGCGCCGCGAAGGAGCTGACGCTCGCGCTGCAGGCGGTCGTGGAGGCGCAGGCGAAGGCCTATGACCAGGCCGGCGAGCGGCTCGAGCGCATCGAGGTTGACTAGTCGGCCCTGCTGGGTTGGAAGGTCCCCACCTCGGGCATGAACGGACACGGGGACGCGCAGCTGCCGCGCTTGCGGCAGCTGCGAGGATGGGTGAGCCAGAGCGAAGAGGAGAAGGACGTGGAGGTCACCGCAGCAGAGGTGCGCAAGCTGGTCGACTACGAGACCGACGGCAGTCCGATCACCAGCGTGTACCTGAACACCGACGGGGCGCGCTACCCGAGGCCGGCGGACTACGAGGCCCGGTTGGAGGGGTTGCTCCGCGACGTCCGCGGGACGGCGTCCGGTCTCGACCACGCTGCCCGCGAGGCGGTGGCTGCCGATGCCGAGCGCATCCGGCGCTGGGTCCGCGAGGACTTCGACCGTGCTGGCGTGAAGGGCCTGGCGCTGTTCGCCCACGACGGCGACATCTTCGACTCCGTGCAGGTGGGCGTGCCGTTCCGCAACCTCGCGCGCGTGAACTCGACCGCCTACGTGGTGCCGCTGCAGGCGCTGCTCGGCCGCAGCCACCGGATCGGCCTGGTGATCATCGAACGCGACAAGGCCCGCATCTTCCGCTACCTGCTTGGCCACGCCCAGGAGTACCTCGGGCTCGCCTCCGACGTGCACGGCCAGCACAGCCAGGGCGGGTGGTCCCAGGCGCGCTTCTCGCGCGGGATCGAGCACGACACGCTGCACCACATGAAGGACACGGCCGAGGTGCTGCGCAAGGCGCACGAGGACGAGGCGTTCGACGCGCTCGTGCTCGCGGGCCCGCAGGCGGAGGTGGCCGAGTTCGAGAAGCTGCTGCACCCCTACCTGCAGAAGGTCGTGCGCTCGAGCCGGGTCAGCCTGCCCGTCGACGTGACGGTCGAGCAGGCCAGGGACACGTTCACGAGCGTGGAGCAGGAGCTCGTGAGCTCGCGCCGGCGCGAGCTGCTCGCCCGGCTCGAGGCCGCCAAAGGCCAGGCGGAGAAGGCCGCCCGCGGCATCCGCCACGTCGTCGAGGCCGTGAACGCCAAACGGGTCGACACGCTGTTCGTCGTCGAGGGCGCGGGCAACCCCGGCTGGCGCAGTGTCTCGGGCGCCCTCGCCCTGCACAAGTCCGAGGCGGAGGCGTACGGGGGGCTGGTGGAGCCGGTCGATGATCTCGTCGACGAGTGCATCGAAGCCGCGGTGCGCATGGGTGCCCACATCGAGCTGTTCCGCGACAGCAGCCGGCTCGACGGGCACCCGGTCGTCGCGTTGCTGCGCTTCTAGCCGAGCGTAACGGTGGCGGGCAGGGTCGCGGTCGGCGTCGACGTCGGCGGGACGAAGATGGCGGTCGGCCTCGTGGCCGCCGACGGGACGGTGCTCGACCGCCGCCGGCTGGACACCCCGGCCGCTGACCCGGACGGCATCGTCGCGGCCGCGGCGCAGGCCGCGCAGGACTTGTCGGCGCGCCACGGGCTGGCCGACGTCCCGACGGGCGTCGGCGCGGCCGGGCTCGTGGACCGTGACGGCGTGATGCGCTACGCGCCGAACATCGGCTGGCGGGACTTCCCGTTGCGCGCGCGGCTGCAGGCACGGCTCGACGGGCACGTCACCGTGGACAACGACGCCACCGCGGCCGCCTGGGGCGAGTTCGTGTGCGGCGCGGGCAGGGACGCCAGCGAGGCGATGGTGATGCTCACCGTGGGCACGGGG
>SKPY01000199.1 GCA_007119305.1 Nitriliruptorales bacterium | reverse complement strand
CCGCGCAGCACACCGACGTCGATCTGCGCCCCCCGACGGCGCTGGTGTTCGGCGGCGAGGCCCACGGCCTGCCGGCGCACGTCGAGGCGGACTGCGACGCGGCCGTCGCGGTGCCGCTGCACGGCAGGGCCGAGTCGCTCAACCTGGCCGCGACGGTGGCGGTGGTCGTCTACGAGGCCGCCCGCCAGCGCAGCGTGGGGGGTGGGCGCCAGTGAGCGAGCATCCCGGGCTCGACCACAACGCCTACGCCGCCTTCGAGCTGCTGCCGGACGCGACGGTGGCGGTGCGCGGCGACGGCACCATCGCGTACTGCAACGGGCTGGCTGCGCGCCTGCTGGAGCTGCGGCCCGAAGCGCTTGAGGGCCGGCCCGCCCAGCAGGCGCTGCCGCTCGTCGACGAGGCCGGCCTCGACTGGTGGGAGTGCGTGCGCCCCCTCGACGGTGACCCGCACCTCGTGGCCCGGATCGCCGAGGCCGACGTGCAGCTGGCCACCCCCGGCTGCCGCCGGCGCCCCCTGGTGCTGACCGGCGCGCGGCACGGCGAGCACGCCGTCGACCTCGTCGTGCTCAGCCTGCGCCGGGGGGAACGCCGCCGGCGGCTCGACGCCGCCCGCAGCGAGCTCGTGTCCACGGTCAGCCACGAGCTGCGCTCACCGCTCACGAGCGTGAAGGGGTTCACCAAGACGCTGCTGGCGAAGTGGGAGCGCTTCAGCGACGCGCAGAAGCGCCAGATGCTCGAGACCGTGAACGAGGACGCGGACCGGGTCACGCGGCTGCTGGGTGAGCTGCTCGACGTGAGCCGCATCGACGCGGGCCGCCTCCAGCTGCGGCGCCAGATGGTCGACCTGTCCGAGGTGGTGGACAAGGTCCTCGACCGCGTCGGCGCGCTCGGCGACGACGGCCTGATCCGCGCCGAGCTCCCGGAGCTGCCCAAGCTCTACGCCGACCCCGACAAGCTCGGCCAGGTGGTCACGAACCTGGTCGAGAACGGCCTGAAGTACGGTGAGGGGACGGTGCGCATCACCGCCGACGTGGACGGGGAGGCCGTCCGGGTGACCGTGAGCGACGCCGGCGTGGGCATCGAGGCGGATCACCTCGCCCGCATCTTCACGAAGTTCTTCCGCCGCCCCGGCGAACGGCGCACGGGAACCGGGTTGGGGCTGTACATCTCGCGCGGCATCATCCTCGCGCACGGCGGCCGGATCTGGGCTGAGAGCACGCCCGGCGAGGGCAGCCGCTTCCGGTTCACGCTGCCGCTCGGCGGGCTCGAGCTCGCCGACGTGCACGCGCCCCCGACCCGCCCCGAGAGCCCATGAGCAAGCAGCCCACCAACACCACCACGAGCACGAGCGCCATCGAGCGCCTGCGCGACGAGGGGCTGGCCGCGCTCCGCGGCGCCGCCTCCCTCGAGGAGCTCGCCGCTGCCAAGAGCGCGCACCTGGGCAAGAAGAGCCCCCTCGCGCTGGCGCAGCGCGGCCTCGGCCAGCTGGGCCCCGAGGAACGCCGGCAGCTCGGCCAGGCGATCAACGCCGCGCGCGCAGCGCTCGAGGAGGCCGAGGCGGCACGCCGCAGCGAGCTGGAGGCCGAGCGCGACCGCAGCGTCCTCGCAGCCGAGGCGGTCGACGTCACGCTGCCGCCCCGCACCCCGCGCCGCGGCAGCCTGCATCCGGTGCACGAGACGATGGACGCGATGGTCGACGTCTTCGTGGGTCTCGGCTACCGGGTCGTGACCGGACCGGAGGTCGAAAGCGACTGGTTCAACTTCGAGGCGCTCAACATCCCCCCCGACCACCCGGCGCGCTCGCTCATGGACACGATCTACGTGCGGGGCCTGGGCTCGGAGGCGGACGCCTACGGGGTGACCGACCTGCTCCTGCGCACGCACACGTCGCCGGTGCAGGCGCGGACGATGCTGGCCCAGCCGCCGCCGGTCTACGTGGTCGTCCCCGGCCGGGTCTACCGCTCGGACGTGGCGGACGCCACGCACCTGCCGGCGTTCCATCAGATCGAGGGCCTGGCGATCGACGCTGCGCTGTCGTTCGCCGACCTGCGCGGCACGCTCGCGGAGCTCGCGCGCAACCTGCTCGGCCCCGAGACGCGCATCCGCATGCGCCCGCACCACTTCCGCTTCACCGAGCCGTCCTGCGAGGTCGACGCCTGGCACGACGGCCGCTGGATCGAGCTGCTCGGCGCCGGCATGGTGCATCCCAACGTGCTGGCCCACGTCGGCTACGACAGCGCCGCGGTGCAGGGCTTCGCCTTCGGCATCGGGGTGGAGCGCATCGCCATGCTGCGGCACGGGATCACCGACATCAGGCTGTTCGTCGAGAACGACCTCCGCTTCCTGTCCGCCTTCTGACGGTAAGGCCCAAGCGATGCGCGTACCCCTGTCCTGGCTGCGTGAGCTCGTCGACACGGACCTCGACGCCGAACGGCTCGCCGAGGTGCTCACGATGGGCGGGCTCGAGGTCGAGGCCGTGGAGCGGCCCACGGCTGGCACCCGCGGGGTCGTCGTCGCCGAGGTGCGTGACGTGGGCAAGATCGAAGGCAGCGACAAGCTCTACCTGGTGCACGTGACCACGGACGGCAGCGACGAGCACGAGATCGTCTGCGGGGCGTCGAACTTCGCGCCGGGGGACCGGGTGCCCGCAGCGCTGCCGGGCGCCACGCTGCCCGGCGGCTTCGAGATCACCCGCAAGAAGCTGTTCGGCCACACCTCCCACGGCATGCTCACCAGCCCCCGCGAGCTCGCCCTCGGCGACGACCATGCGGGCATCTGGGTGCTCGACCCCGACGCGCCGCTCGGCGCCGACCTCACCGAGTGGCTCGACCTCGACGATCCCGTGCTCGTGCTGGAGGTCACCCCGGACCGTGGCTACGGCCTGTCGGTGGTGGGCGTCGCGCACGACGTCGCTGCGCTCACCGGTGCCCCGCTGCACCTTCCGGACGCCGACGTCGCCCCCGACCTGGGCGCTGCCGGCGTGCCGCTGGCGATCGCCGACCCGGGGCGCTGCCGCCGGTTCGACGCCCGGCGCATCGACGGGGTGCGGGTGCAGCCGTCGCCGGCCTGGGCGCAGCGGCGGCTGGCCGCCGCGGGCATGCGTCCCATCTCGTCGCTCGTCGACGCGACCAACCTCGCCATGCTGGAGACCGGCCATCCCGCGCACGCCTACGATCTGCAGCGGCTCGCGGGGCCGCGCATCGACGTGCGCGACGCCACGGCCGGGGAGCGGCTGACCACGCTCGACGGGCAGACCCGCACGTGCGACCCCGACGACCTCGTGATCGCTGACGCCGCCGGACCCGTGGGCTTCGCCGGCGTCATGGGCGGGCAACGCACGGAGGTGGGCCCGCAGACGACGGCGGTGCTGCTCGAGGTCGCGAGCTTCGATGCCCGCGCGGTGCTGCGCACGGCGCGGCGCCACCGGCTGCTCACCGAGGCGAGCAAGCGCTTCGAGAAGACCGTGCCCGCCGAAACCGTCGCGTGGGGTGCTGCGCGCTGCGCCCGCTACATCACCGAGCTCAGCGGTGGCACGGTGACCGGGCGCACCGACGCCTACCCGGGCGCGCGGCCGCGTCCCGTCATCGTCCTGCGGCCCGTCCGCGCCCGGTCGGTGCTCGGCCTCGACCTGGACGACCGCGAGCAGGTGGCGCTGCTGGAGTCGATCGCCTGCGCGGTCACCCCGGCCGACGACGCGCTCGAGGTCACCCCGCCTGCGTACCGTCCCGACCTGGAGATCGAGGCGGACCTGTTCGAGGAGATCGCGCGGCTGCACGGCTACGAGGACGTGCCGGAGACCGTGCCAGGCAGCGGCCAGGCCGGCGGGCGCAGTGCGGAGGACGACGCGATCCGCACGGTGCGGCGCGCGCTCGCGGGCGCGGGCTGGACCGAGGTGCTCGCGCTGCCGTTCGTCGCCGAGGACGACATGGCGCGCCTCGAGCTCGACGCCGACGACCGCCGGCGCCAGCCGATCGCGCTCGTGAACCCGCTGTCGCAAGAGGAGGCGGTGCTGCGCACGACCCTGCTGCCCGGCCTGCTGCGCGCCGTGCGCCGCAACGTGAACCGCCAGGTCGGCGCTGTCGCGCTGTTCGAGGTCGGCCACTGCTTTTTGCCGCCCGACGGGGGTGAGCAGGGAGCGTCGCCCGGGCCTGCGCACGCTGACGTGGACGGGGTCGTGCTTCCCGCCGAGCCCCTCACCCTGGGGTTCGCCGCCTGCGGGGCGTTCGAGCCCGCCCGCCACGACCGCGACGCGCGCGCAGCCGACGTGTTCGACCTGCTCGGCGCCGCCGACATCGTCCGGCTGGCCGTCGGCCTGCCCGCCCTGGAGGCGGTCCCCACTGCGGAGCGCCCGTACCATCCAGGCCGGGCCGCCCGGCT
>SKPY01000313.1 GCA_007119305.1 Nitriliruptorales bacterium | reverse complement strand
TCGGCGCCCGCGCGTCCGGGGTGGCGCCGGCGTCACGTCAGGCGGCGCCACTGGCGCGCGGGGGCGCGGGGCGGTGCCCGGCGGGTGGTGCTAGCCAACCGTCCAGCTGTCGCCCCCGGTGATCAGCGCCTGGAGGTCGCCCTCGCCGCGGCGCAGGGTCGCGTCGTCGATCTGGCGCTGCATCTCCAGCCCGTAGACCGGACGCTCCACCTGCCGGAACAGCCCGATGGGCGTCGGCCCGGTGGGGGTGTGCGCCAGCCGCGACAGCGCGAAGGCGAGGGAGGGGTCGTCGCGGTGGGCGTCGTGCACGACCAGGGCGTCCTCGCCGACGTCGGCGACGTCGGCGACCTGGAGCTGGAGCCCGTCACGCTGCACGATCCCCTTCTCCCCCTCCTCGCCGAAGCGGATGGGCTTGCCGTGCTCGAGGCGGATCTGGTTGGCCTTGTTGCCCCGGACCGCGTCGAACGCGCCGTCGTTGAAGATGTTGCAGTTCTGGTACACCTCGACGAAGGCCGCACCCTCGTGCTTGGCTGCGCGCTCGATCATCTCCGCGAGATGCGCGCGCTCGTTGTCGATCGAGCGGGCCACGAACGTCGCCTCGGCGCCGAGCGCCACCGACACCGGGTTGAACGGCCAGTCCAGCGATCCCATCGGGGTGGACTTCGTGATCTTGCCGACTTCGCTCGTCGGCGAGTACTGGCCCTTGGTGAGGCCGTAGATCTGGTTGTTGAACAGGACGACCTTCACGTTGGAGTTGCGGCGCAACGCATGGATGAGGTGATTGCCCCCGATCGACAGGGCGTCGCCGTCCCCGGTGATCACGAACACCTTGAGATCGGGACGCGTGGCGCTGATGCCCGAGGCGATGGCAGGCGCACGCCCGTGGATGCCGTGGAACCCGTAGGTGTTCATGTAGTACGGGAAGCGCGACGCGCACCCGATGCCCGACACGAACACGAGGCGCTCGCGTGGCACGCCAAGATCGGGCATGACCCCCTGGACGTTGGCGAGGATGGCGTAGTCCCCGCAGCCCGGGCACCACCGGACCTCCTGATCGCTTGCGAAGTCCTTCTTCGTCAGCGGCTTGACGTCGGTATCAGTCACCTGTGGGTCACTTCCTGTGGCAGTGGGTGGACGTGATCTCAAGCTTCCTTGATCAGCTCCACGAGCGCCGTCTCGAGCTCACGCGAGGTGAACGGCAAGCCGCGCACGCGGTTGTAGCCCTGCACGTCGACGAGGTAGCGGGCCCGCAGCAGCATGCGAAGCTGGCCCATGTTCATCTCCGGCACGAGCACCCGGCGGTAGCGCGCCAGCACCTCGCCGGTGTTGGCGGGGAACGGGTGGAGGTGGCGCAGGTGCGCCCGCGCCACCTTGTGTCCGCCGGCCTGCACCCGGCGCACCGCGGCGCGGATCGGGCCCGAGGTGGAGCCCCAGCCGATGACGAGCACCTCAGCGTCCTCGTCGCTTTCGGGGTCGACCTCCAGCGGGGGGAGGTCCTGCGCGATCCGGTCGATCTTGTCCTGGCGCAGCTCGGTCATCCGGTGGTGGTTGTCGGGGTCGTAGGAGATGTTGCCGGTCCGGTCGGCCTTCTCCAGTCCGCCCACCCGGTGCTCGAGGCCCGGGGTGCCGGGGACGGCCCACGGCCGCGCCAGCGTGTCCGGGTCGCGCAGGAACGGCAGGAACTCGCCGTTGTCGTCGGGGCTGGTGGCGAAGCGCACGAGCGCCGCCAGGTCGGGCAGGTCGTCCACCGCCGGGATGCGCCAGGGCTCCGCGCCGTTGGCGAGGTAGCCGTCCGACAGCAGGATCACCGGCGTCATGTACTTGAGCGCGAGCCGTGCGGCTTCCAGCACCGCGTCGAAGCAGTCGCCTGGCGTCGCGGCGGCCAGGACCGGAAGCGGCGCCTCCCCGTTGCGGCCGAACAGCGCCTGCAGCAGATCCGCCTGCTCGGTCTTGGTCGGCAGGCCGGTCGAGGGCCCGCCCCGCTGGATGTTCAGCACGATGAGCGGGAGCTCGACGCTGACGGCGAGGCCGATCGTCTCCGCCTTGAGGGCGATGCCCGGCCCGCTCGTGACGGTCGCGGCCAGCTGGCCCGCGAACGAGGCGCCGAGCGCTGCGCCGACACCGGCGATCTCGTCCTCAGCCTGGAAGGTCCGCACGCCGTAGTTCTTGTGCCCGGCGAGCTCGTGCAGGACGTCGCTTGCCGGGGTGATGGGGTAGCCGCCGAGGAACAGCGGCAGACCGGACCGCTGCGACGCCGCGATGAGGCCGTAGGACAGGGCGAGGTTGCCGGTGATCTGCCGGTAGGTGCCGGGGGGCAGATCGGCGGGCTTGACCTCGTAGGAGTGGCTGAACAGCTCGGTGGTCTCGCCGAAGTTGAAGCCTGCCTTGAGGGCCGCGACGTTCGCCTCGGCGATCTCGGGCTGCGACTTGAACTTGGTCTGGAGCCAGTCGGTGGTCGGCTCCAGCGGACGCGTGTACATCCAGGACATGAGCCCGAGGGCGAACATGTTCTTCGCCCGCTCTTTGTCCTTCTTCGACAGGTGCTCGTGGTCCTCGAGCGCGCCGATCGTCAGCGTGGTGATCGGCACCTCGAACACCTGGTAGCTGTCGAGGCTGCCGTCCTCCCGGGGGTCCTGCTCGTAGCGGGCCTTCTTGAGGTTGGACTTGGTGAACCCGTCGCTGTTCACGATCAGAGTCCCCCCCGGCACGAGGTCGCCGAGGTTGCTCTTCAGCGCCGCCGGGTTCATCGCCACCAGGACGTCCGGCGCGTCGCCGGGGGTGAGGATGTCGTGATCGGCGAAGTGCAGCTGGAACCCGCTCACGCCCGGCAACGACCCGGCCGGCGCGCGGATCTCCGCGGGGAAGTCCGGCAACGTCGCGAGGTCGTTGCCGACCCAGGCGGTCGTGTGCGTGAACCGGCTCCCGGTGAGCTGCATGCCATCCCCGGAGTCGCCGACGAAACGGATCGTGACCGCGTCGACCTGCTCGACGGTCTTCGTGCTCATGTGGCGCCTCGCCCTGCGGTGGTCTCGTCCGTTTGGCCCAGATTTCGTGGCCAACGCCCCCCATCCTAGGACGGTCATGCAGGCACGGCGAACGACCTTCGGCGCACGCTGGTGGCCGTCCGGACCAGCGTCCCTCGGCCGAGCACGCACAGGGGTGGACGGGCGCCGTCAGCGGGGCCGCGGAACCCGCAGGCAACCGGCGTCGGCGCCCACGTGCAGGAGCCCGCGCCGGTCGCCGCTGCTCCATTCACCCGTCGTGTAGGCCGCGTCCGGATGCATCACCGAGCCGCGCTCGTCGACATGGTCGAGGCCGACGAGGTGGCCGATCTCGTGGAGCGCGACGTTGCCCCAGCGCCGGCCGTAGCCGAACCCGGGCCGCACCGCCGGGCCGTCGGTGGCCAGGGTGATCGCTCCGGTCACCACCACGTCCTGTCGCGACGGGTGGCTCATGACCGTGTGGGTGGCGAGCCCGAGCACGTCCCCGCGGTGGCGGGTAGGCACCGCGCTCAGGTCTGCCCACGCGACGAGCACGGGCGCCCACACGTCGCCGTACCGTGCGGGCTGATACGCGGGCCGGCGCGGCCCGGGCCGTTCGTCGGTCGCGCCGGCGAAGGCGAACTCGAGGCCGCTGGCGAGCGCCGTGCGCGCGAAGGCCTCGTGCACGTCGTCGACTGCGCCAGGCGGGGCCCCCCGAGAGTTGATGACGTAGCGAATCGGCTCGCACGGGTCGAAGCGCGCCGGCCTGCCGCTGGCCTCGTCGACGTGCAGGAATGCGTAGCCGGCCGTGCCGTCGAGCAGCGGTCGCGCCTGCGTCTCTGCGGCGAGGCCGCCGCCGAGCAGGACGGCGAGCACGGCCACCGTCGACGCGACACCGAGCAGCACCGCGCCGGCCTCGTGCGGCCAGGTGCCGGTCCGTGCGGACGCCATCGCCAGGTGTATCGGCAGCCCACGGGGCAACCTGCACCGGCCAACATGGTCCGCCCAGCGCCATCCGCGCAGGTTGGCGCGTGCCCGGGAGGCCTGGCCCGATACTGGGGCCATGACCTCGAGCAGCGGCCACCTGCAGGCCTCGCAGCAGCGCAGCCCCGGGGGGCGCGCGTGAGCACGGCCGGGACGTATCTCGACGTGGCCTCCGCGGCGCCCTGGCATCCCGCGGCGCTCGCCGCGTACACCCGCAGCGCCGAGCAGCTGCCGGCAGACCCGGCCCGGCGGCACCGCGAGGGCAGGGCAGCCCGGGACCTGCTGGAGTCCGCCCGCTCGGCGGTGGCGACGGCCCTGGGCGGTGCCGTGGACCGCGTGGTGTTCACCTCGGGCGGCACCGAGGCCGTGCACCTCGCGGTGCAGGGGGCGGTGGCAGCGAACCGCACCCGACCGGCCCGC
>SKPY01000420.1 GCA_007119305.1 Nitriliruptorales bacterium | reverse complement strand
TGAGCACCGTCCGCATCGAGCGCGACTCAATGGGCGAGATGGAGGTGCCCGCCGACGCCTACTACGGGGCGCAGACGATGCGCGCCGTGCGCAACTTCCCGATCTCGGGCCAGCCGATCCCACGCGAGCTCATCCGGGCGCTCGGGCTCATCAAGGCAGCGGCCGCGGCGGTCAACCACGCAAAGGGCGTCTTGACCGACGCGCAGCACGAGGCCGTGGCCCAGGCAGCGCGCGAGGTCGCGTCGGGTGAGCTCGACGAGCACTTCCCCGTGGACGTGTTCCAGACCGGCTCGGGCACGAGCTCGAACATGAACTGCAACGAGGTCATCGCCAACCGGGCCACGGAGCTGCTCGGCGGGGAGCTCGGCTCCCGCCTCGTGCACCCGAACGACCACGTGAACGCCGGCCAGTCCAGCAACGACGTCTTTCCCACCGCGGTGCATCTCGCCGTCTACGAGGCGTGCCGCACGCAGCTCCTGCCCGCCCTTGACGCGCTGCGCCGTTCCCTGCACGCCAAGGCGGAGGAGTTCGCGGACGTGGTCAAGTCCGGCCGGACCCACCTCATGGACGCCACCCCGGTGACCCTGGGTCAGGAGTTCGGGGGCTACGCCCGCCAGGTCGAGCTCGGAGCCGAGCGGGTGCAGGCCGCCCTCGAGCGGGTGGCCGAGCTGCCGCTCGGTGGCACCGCCGTCGGAACGGGCCTCAACGCACCGCCCGGGATGACCGACGGCGTGCTCGCGCGCCTGCGCGAGGCGACCGGCATCGAGGAGCTGCGCGAGGCCGACGACCACTTCGAGGCCCAGGGGGCGCGCGACGCGCTGGTCGAGCTGTCGGGTGCCTGCAAGGTCATCGCCTCGAGCCTCACGAAGATCGCGAACGACCTGCGGTGGATGGGGTCGGGCCCGCGCACGGGCATCGGCGAGATCCGCCTGCCCGAGGTGCAGCCCGGCAGCTCGATCATGCCCGCCAAGGTCAACCCGGTCATCCCCGAATCCGTGACCCAGGTCGCCGCGCAGGTGATCGGCAACGACGCGGCCGTGACGATCGGCGGGATGAACGGCCATTTCGAGCTCAACGTCTACATCCCGCTCATGGCCCGCAACGTGCTCGAGTCGGTGCGGCTGCTGTCGACCTCGTGCAGCAACTTCGCCGCGCAGTGCATCGACGGGATCGAGGCGCTCACCGACCGCTGCACCGAGCTCGTCGAGAAGAACCTGTCGACGGTGACCGCCCTCGTGCCCGCGGTCGGCTACGACCAGGCCGCGCAGCTCGCCAAGCAGGCGCTGGTCGAGGATCGCCCGCTGCGCGAGGTGGTGAAGGCCGCGGGGGTGCTCTCCGACGAGGAGGTCGACCGCATCCTCGACAGCAAGCGGATGACCGAAGGCGGCGTCCTGTAGCACCGTCCCGAGCGCAGGTCCGGCGGCGCGGCCGGGACCCCCGCCCCCTTGTGGGGTCCCGGCGCCGCCGCGTCGGGTGCCCGGGTGTCCCGCAAGCCGGGCGCCTGACGCTCCTATCATCGTGCCCACTCGGGGGACTGTCCAGAGCCGTCCGGGGGATATGTTTGTAGTGCGTACGCACTAGCCCAGTTTGGCAGCGCCAGTCCTGCGGGGCGCACCGCCGGCAGCCGCGGCTACAGCGCCTCCGGCCCGGACTCGCCGGTGCGCACACGCACCACATCCTCAAGGGGCAGGACCGCGACCTTCCCGTCACCGATCTTGCCGGTGCGGGCGGACTTGACGATCGCGTCGATGACCCCTTCGACCTGGTGGTCGTCGACCATGACCTCGATCCGCGCCTTGGGCACGAAGTCGACCTGGTACTCCGCGCCGCGGTAGACCTCGGTGTGCCCCCGCTGACGGCCGAAGCCGCGTGCCTCCGACGCGGTCAGGCCCGAGACGCCCACCTCTCGCAGCGCCTCCTTCACATCGTCGACCTTGAAGGGCTTGACGATCGCGACGACCAGCTTCATGACCTCTCCTTCCGGCCGCGTGGCGGCCTCGTCGTCTCTGCGCTGCGGGCTGCGTCCCTCCAGCATCGTGTCGTGAGATGGCGCGCGCGTCAGCGTCGTGTTTCGTGACGGTTACCCCTGACCCTCGGCCTCGACCGTGAGGAGGCTTGCCGTGAACCCGTGCACGGCGCTGCGGCCGGCCACCGGCCCGAGCTCACCCGCGGCGAAGAACCCCGCCAGCGGGACACCGCCGAGCGCAGCGTGCACGAGCGCCGCGTCGTGGTCCGGCGCCCCGAACAGGCGCGTCCCGCGCCCGTTGCAGGTGAACAGGAGTCCGCCGGCCGGTGCCGTCGCCGTCGCGAACCCGTCGAGCAGCGCGCGCAGGTCCGCGTCGGCGCTGTCGGCATCGCGCACGTGGAACTGCACGGTCTGGCCGACATGGACGTGGCCCCCGACCGCGAGCGCCCCGGTCTCCGTCTGCGCGCCGAGCAGCGGGCGGATGAGGAAGCCGCCGGGCTCGTGGGACTCGGCGTACTCATCGATCACCACGCCGAGCTGGAGGCCGGAGCGGAGGAGCTCGCGGTCGTGCTCGTCGGCCGACTGGTAGAGCGCCCGCAGCTGCTCGGTGGGGGGCGCGCCCGCGAGCCCCGTGATGAGGTTGTGCTCGGCCGCGGTCACGACGAGCGGTTGGCCCACCGGTCTGCAGCCCTGCGAGACCAGCGTGCGCAGGCGAAGCGGCCCGCCCAGGGCGAGCCCCACCGCACCCCCGTCGTGCACGGCGCCGTCGATCAGGAGCCGGTTCCCGCCCGGCCTGGCACCGCCGCTCGCGAGGCCGCCCACGACCGGCAGGTCGGGACGCGCCTGCGCGAGCCACCCGAGGAACGCGTCCGGCCGGAACGTGAACGGGTCAGCGAGCATGATCAGGCCGTGCGCCGTGGACGGCGGCGGGGGCCATTCGACACCGCCGTCGTCGGGGCTGTCATAGCGCGTGGCCGTCGCCTCGATGCCGTCGGCGGCGAGGCCCCAGACCACGAGCGCCTCGGGCTGCTCGAGCTCGGCGGCGTCCGCCACGACGCCTTGCGCGGTCACCCCGATGCTGGCCTGGCGGGTGACACCCGCAAGCGCGCCGGCGATCTCCGCCGCCGCCCCGCTGTAGGCGCTGCCGATGAAGGCGCAGGCCACGTCGCACTGCGCCCCCGCCAGGCGGGCCGTCAGGGTCTCCAACGCCGCTTCGAGTGCGGCGGAGGGCTCGGGGCCGACCCCCACACCCGTCGCGGCGCGCGCTGGCGTGACCATGGTCAACCGAGCAGCCCGCTGCGGAACGCGTGCGTCACGAGCTCGGTGCGGTCGTGGACCCCGAACTTCTTGAACAGGTTCTCGACGTGCTTCTGAGCGGTGCGCGTCGAGATGCCCAGCTGCGCGGCGATCTCCCGGTTCGACAGCCCCTCGGCGATCAGCTCGAGGACCTGCTGCTCGCGCGGGGTGGTCTCGCCACGGGTCGTGTCGCCGCCGCGCGCCGCGTCCTCGAGCAGCTTGGAGACGAACTCCTGGCCGATCACCGTGTCGCCCGCCACGGCCTTGCGGATGCCCGCCGCCAGAGCCTGTCCGCTCACGCTCTTGAGCAGGTAGCCGTCCGCCCCGGCGGCGAGCGCATCGCGCAGGCTGCGCGAGCTGTCGTGGACGGACAGCACGAGGATCGTCGCGCCGCTGCCCCGCGCGCGGAGCTCCCGGGCGACGTCGGTGCCGTGCTCCTCGCCGAGGCGCAGGTCGAGCAGCACGAGGTCAGGCGCCGTCTCCAGCACGGTCTGGACCGCGCCGGCGACCGAGGCTGCCTCCCCCACGACCTCGATGTCGTCGTGCTGGTTCAACACCGTGCGCAGCCCCTCGCGGACCAGGTTGTGGTCCTCGACCAGGACCACACGGTGGGCTTGGCTCATGCCTGCTCGTCCTTTGTGCAACATGTGGCCGAACCGCCGGAGAAGATGGATCTGCAGCCTACTGCGCCGGCGGGCTGACCGAGAGCACGTAGTCGTCGGCGTCCTCGTCCCAGTCCATCTCCAGGAGTCCGCGCGTGCGGGCGGCCTTGCAGAACTGCAGGAACCCGCCGAAGCCGAACTCCTTCTCCGAGAAGCCGGGCTTGCGCTTGCGCAGCTGGTCCTTCAGGCCCGACAGGGGCGGGGGGCCGTCCCCGGCCTCGAGCTCGGCGACGACGTCGTGCAGCAGGGCGAAGGCCTGGTCCTCGCCGCTGGACGTCTCGGGGAACCCGACCTCGGGGTCGCCTTTCGCGGATCCGGGTGCGAGCTCGATCACGCGCCGCTGCTCGAGATGCCGCAGGAGCTCGCCGAACGCCCGGAAGCCGTAGTCGGCCTCGTTGAACGTCGGCTCCTTGCGCAGGATCGCCCGCTTCAGCGTGGAGGCCAGCACCACCCCGCCGCTCGA
>SKPY01000333.1 GCA_007119305.1 Nitriliruptorales bacterium | reverse complement strand
GGAGGTCTCGGGCTCGGACGCCCCCGGCGCGGTTGTCTCCGGCGCGGTTGTCTCCGGCGCGGTTGTCTCCGGCGCGGCCGACTCCGGCCCGGTCCCCGCCGGCGCAGACGGCGCCTCCTCCAGCACGGTGTTGGCCTCAGCACGCGGCGGCGGCCGGGGTCCGAGGCGCACTGCGAGATCCTTGTTGGTCTCCATGTCCATCCACATGGCGAAGAACAGGCTCTGCAGCGTCGTGATGGCGAAGAACGCCAGCGCGAGCGCGGTCATCTGCGGCACGAAACCGTCTGCGATCCACATCACGATCAGCCGCACGAGCAGACCGACGGACAGCAGCCCGGTCAGCGCCGACAGGATGTAGAAGAACACGAGCGGGTGGAAATCGCGCAGCACGTACTTGTAGAACAGCCGCCACCAGAAGCGGCGGAACAGCAGCCACGAGATCGCGAACGTGACCTTGATGATCTTCATGCTCGACTGCTCGCCGACTCCGTACCGCGCGGTCACCGGCACGTCGGCGACCCGGCAGTCCGCCACGTTGGCCATGACGAGCACGTCGTTGGGGCGCCCGTAACGCGGGTACATGCGCTCCCACTCGATGTGCTCGAGCGCGTAGCGGGACGCCGCCGTGAACCCGGTCTGGGAGTCGGCCACCCCCCAGTAGCCCGACACGACCTTCGTGAACAGCGACAGGACGCTGTTGCCGAACAGGCGCACCGGCGGGATCGGCGCCCACGACTCGGGTCCGGTCAGGCGGTTGCCCTTCGTGTAGTCGGCCACGCCGCCGACGATGGGGGCAACGAGCTCGAGGATCTCGGCGGGGTCCATCTGCCCGTCACCGTCGACCGTGACCGCGATGTCCACGCCGTGGTCACGGGCCCAGATGTAGGCCGCCGCGAGCGCGCCGCCCACCCCGCGGTTCTCCTCGAGGTCGATGAGCCGTACCCGCTGGTCGCGCTCGGCGTAGCTGCGCACCACGTCACCGGTCGCGTCCGTGCTGGCGTCGTTCACGACGACGACGTCGTCGACGAACGCCGGGATCTCCTCGAGCACCCCGCCGATCTGGCTCTCCTCGTTGTAGGCGGGGATGAGCACTGCGACCCGATGGTCCTGGACGGTCATCTGCTGGTGCTCCTCATGCTGTCGGCCGCAGGGGTCGAGGCTGCCCGTTCGGCGGCTGGCACTGCACCGTACCGCCACGCCTGCACCGCCGTCACGAGCAGCGCGACGCCGCTGGCGACCGCCGCGGCCCCAGCAAGCCCGAGGCCGACCCACACGAGCGCCGGCGGCCACGGCTGCCAGGCGAGCATGGCCTCGATGCTCGCCCGCAGGCTGGGGGCGTCGCGGTCGCCGTAGTACCAGTAGAGGACGACGACGGCGGCGAGGTACTGGAAGCGCGCGGCGGCCCCCAGCAGGAGCAACGCCCCCAAGCCCCCGAGCCGGCCTCGCAACACGCTCCCGAGGCCGACCGCGACGACGATGGCCAGGCCGACGACGCCGGGTAACAGGTAGCGGCCCTGCATCCCGGTGATCCGCCCCGCATACGTGTACGTCGACCACGACCCGTACATCGCGATCACGAGGATGAGGACGGTCGGCAGGATCAGCAGCACGAGGTCGGCCCGCCACCAGCGGTCCGCTGCACGCCGGAACACGAACCCGAGGGCGAGGAGGATGCCGAGCGTCCACGCCGCCCGGTCGATGTAGAGCGGGTGCAGCGAGATGTCCACCCACCCGAACGAGCCCCAGTAGCGGGCGACGAGGAAGCTCCAGGCGGGCTCGAGCCAGTCCACGAACCTCGGCTCGAAGCCCGCCTCGGCGGCGGGCAGCGGGCCGGGGGTGGGCTGGATGGTGCGGTAGACCACGACGTTGCGCAGCCACCACCAACCGCCGCCGACGCCGGCCACCGCGAGGGCGACCACGGCCGCAACGAGCGGGGGACGCCAGGCGGGCAGGCCGCGCCGCGCCCAGGCGAGCACGTACGCAGACGCGATCCACAGCGGCAGGAACAGCGCGAAGCCCTTCGTGAGGAGCGCCAGCGCGCCCACGACCCCGACGACCAGCGCGGTGCGTCGCGTCGTGTCCCCGGTGGCGACGTAGACGAGCAGGACGGTCAGCAGTCCGACGAGGGTGATGAGCAGGTTGTCGTTGTTGACCGTGGAGCCGATGTGGGTGAGCTGGGGGACCCCGAGCAGCGCGACGGGGGCGGCGAGCGCAACCCGGCTGTGCCCTGCTCCCGCCGCCGCAGCCACGCCGTCCCGGCTGTGCCCTGCTCCCGCCGCCGCAGCAACGCCGACCGCCGGCGCGGTCAGCCGCCGTGCGCCGGCGTAGGCGAGCAGGGGCAGCGGCGCCACGATGACGATGTTCAGCAGCCGCAGGAACCCGACCACACGGTCGAACGCCCAGTGCTCGTGCCCGGGTGCCGCCCACAGGGCGACCGCGCCGACGGCGTAGTACAGCGGGGGGTGCTGGGGGACCGCGTTGATCCACTCGGTCGGCTCGTCCGCGCCGAAGTCGGCGTACGCGGGCCGCTGCCCACGGGGGATGGCGTCTTCGGTGGTGACCGCTTCGCGGTTGCGCTCGAACGGCGAGCCGGTGTCGCTGAAGCCGGCAGGCACGAGCGAGTCGGCCACCCGCGTGCCGAGCATGCGGTCGGCGACACCGGGCCAGCGCGGCTCGTCGATGAGCGCGAGCACCATGTCGACGTGCTGGGGCTCGTCCGGGGCGTAGTACGTCCGGGCGAGCACCGACCACGCCCCGAGCAAGCCCACGAAGAGCGCGGCGACGAGCCATGCCGCGACCGGCACCACCACGAGGTGGCGAAAGCGGAACGGTTCGGGCTCCTGGCGAGTCGCCTCGGCGGGTGCGGCGGGGTCGGCCATGACAAGCCAGTATCACGCACGTCGCGTCCTGCAGCCCTCGCCACACCCGGGCGGCCGACCCACCCGCACGACGATGCAGCGCCCGCGGCGCATCCTCCGACACCTCGCCCCGGCCGCCCCACCCGCGCGCAGAGAATGCAGCGCCCGCGGCGCATCCTCCGACACCTCGCCCCGGCCGCCCCACCCACCCGCAGAGAATGCAGCGTCCCCGGCGCACCCTCGAACACGGCGGGCGCGACCCCGGGCCCGACGTGGCGCCGGCGCCGGGGCGGGCTCGCGCAACCGGGGCGGGCTCGCGCAACCGGGGCGGGACCCTTAACCCGTGACGACGAGCTCCGCGCCCGAGGCGTCGGTGTCGACCTTGACGGTCGCGCCCTCGGCGATCTTGCCGTCGAGGAGCGCGAGGGCGACGCGGTCCTCGAGCTCCTTGCGCAGCACCCGCTTGAGCGGCCGCGCCCCGAACACCGGGTCGTAGCCGCGTGCCGTGAGCCAGTCCTTCGCCGCGTCGGAGACCTCGAGGTCGAGATCGCGCTGCGCGAAGCGGTCGCGGACGCGGCTGAGCTGCACGTCGACGATCGCCCGCAGCTGCTCGCGCGTCAGGCGGTGGAAGATCAGCACCTCGTCGAGGCGGTTGAGGAACTCCGGCCGGAAGTGGCCGCGCACCGCCTCCATGACCCGAGCGCGCATGTCCGCCTCGGTGAGGTCCTCGTCGAGCAGGAACTGGCTGCCGAGGTTGCTCGTCATGATCACGACGGTGTTGCGGAAGTCCACCGTGTGCCCCTGCCCGTCGGTGAGCCGGCCGTCGTCCAGCACCTGCAGCAACGCGTTGAAGACGTCGGCGTGCGCCTTCTCCACCTCGTCGAGCAGGACGACGGAGTACGGGCGGCGGCGCACCGGCTCGGTGAGCTGGCCGCCCTCCTCGTAGCCGACGTAGCCCGGTGGGGCGCCGACGAGCCGGGAGACCGTGTGCCGCTCCTGGAACTCGCCCATGTCGAGGCGGATCATCGCCCGCTCGTCGTCGAACAGGAACTCGGCAAGCGCCCGGGCGAGCTCGGTCTTGCCGACACCGGTCGGTCCGAGGAACAGGAACGAGCCGAGCGGCCGGTTCGGGTCGGCGAGCCCCGCCCGCGAGCGGCGCACCGCGTCGGAGACCGCCTTGACGGCCTCGTCCTGGCCGATCACCCGCTCGCGCAGGGTGTCCTCGAGGCGGACGAGCTTGTCCCGCTCGCCCTCGAGCAGGCGGGCGACGGGGATGCCGGTCCACTTGGCGACGACCTCGGCGATGTCCTCGGCGTCGACCTCCTCCTTCAGCATGCGCTGATCCGCCTGCAGCTCGGCGAGCTGGCGCTCGGCGGCGTCGAGGTCACGCTCGAGCGCAGGCGTCGTGCCGTAGCGCAGCTCCGCGGCGCGCTGCAGGTCGCCGTCGCGCTCGGCGCGCTCGGCCTCCTCGCGCGCCTGCTCGATGCGCTCCTTGAGGTCGCGGAGGCGCTCGATGGCGGCCTTCTCCTCCTCCCAGCGCTCGGTCAGC
>SKPY01000279.1 GCA_007119305.1 Nitriliruptorales bacterium | reverse complement strand
CGGCGCCCGAGGCCGTAGAGCAGCGCGGCGGTCAGCGTGAGGTTGGCGGGGACGTAGAGCGGGTCGGGGGCAGGCACGAGGTTGAGCGCGCCGTTGTAGGCCGTGAGCGCCACCGCCAGCCCTGCGAGCTCAGCGCGCGAGGGCGCCGCAGCGCGCTGCGTGCCGCCGGCGGCTGCTGCGGCGTCCGTGCGGGGGTGGGCGCCCATCGTGGGCTCCAGGGTGGCGGAAGGCGGCTCGTCTGACCAGCCCCGGCGCCGGGTAGGAGTCCCGGCACGACCCGAAGCCTGCGCACTGGAGGAGCCATGCACCGGTTCGTCGTTCGTCCTCGCATGCCAGCCCTCACGGGCGCCGCGCTGCTCGCCGGGCTCGGTGCGCTGCTGCTCGCCGCCGCGACGCTTCTTGCCTTGCCAGCGGGGGCCGATGACACGCCCGAGGTCACCAGGCTCGCCGGGCAGGACCGCTTCGCGACGGCGCGTGCCGTGGCCGCCGCCACCCACCCCGACGGCGCTGACACGGTGTACGTCGCGACCGGCACACGCTTCCCCGATGCGCTCGCCAGTGGTCCGGCGGCGACCGCCGATGGCGCGCCCGTCCTGCTCGTCGCCCGCGACGTGCTGCCCGCCGCCACCGCAGACGCGCTCGACGACCTCGCGCCGACCTCCGTGGTGCTGCTCGGGGGGCCTGCGGCGATCAGCGAAGGGGTCGCGCAGGCCATCGCGGACCGCACCGGCGCAACGCTCGACCGCGTGGCCGGCAGCACCCGCTTCGAGACCGCGGCCGCGCTGGCGGACCGCTTCGACCCCGGTGTGCCGGTCGCCTACATCGCCAACGGCGCGACGTTCCCCGACGCGCTCGCAGGCGGCGCCGCCGGGGGTGCCACCGGTGGCCCCGTCCTGCTCGTCCAGCGCGACAGCGTGCCCGACGCCACCGCGGAGGCCCTCGAGCGCCTCGCCCCCGAGTCGATCGCGGTCCTCGGCGGGACCGGGGCCGTGGGAGCCACGGTCGCGGAGACGCTCGCCGAGCTCACCGCGACAGCGGTCGACCGCCTCGGCGGCGCCGACCGCTTCGGCACCGCCGTCGCCGTGTCCACGGCGACGTTCCCGAGCGCCGACACCGTCTACCTCGCCCGGGGCACCGACTTCCCCGACGCGCTCGCCGGCGGGCCCGCCGCCGGAGCGCAGGGCGCGCCGGTGCTGCTCAGCCCACGGACCTGCCTGCCCGAGGTGGTGGTCGACGAGCTCGAGCGCCTGCGGCCGGACAGGGTCGTGCTGCTCGGCGGGCCGGGTGCCCTCGGGTCCGGCGTCGAGGCGCTGCTCATCTGCGGGCGCGAGACGAGCGTGGTCGCCGAGGGCCTCGAGGTCCCCTGGGACGTCGCCTTCACGCCGGACGACCGCGTGTTCGTGACCGAACGCGACAGCGGCCGTCTCCTCGAGCTCGTGGCGGGGCAGGCGAACGAAGTGCAGACGATCCCCGGGGTCAACGCCGCAGGTGAAGGTGGCCTGCTCGGTCTCGCCGTGTCCCCCGGGTACGTCGACGACGGCCTGCTCTACGCCTACCTGTCGACAGCGGACGACAACCGCGTGGTGCGGTTCCGTCCCGGGGAGGACCCCGAGCCGGTCGTGATCGGCATCCCCCACGCGAGCATCCACAACGGAGGACGCATCGCCTTCGGGCCCGACGGGCTGCTCTACGTCGCAACCGGCGACGCGGGCGTGCCGGAGCTGGCGCAGGACCCCGACTCGCTCGCCGGCAAGATCCTGCGCTACACCCCCGACGGCGGCATCCCCCACGACAACCCGCTCGAGGGGTCGCCGGTCTACGCGCTCGGCCTGCGCAACTCACAGGGCCTCGCCTGGGCCGGCGACGGCACCTTCTACGCGACCGACTTCGGCCCGGAGTGCGACGACCTCGTCAACGAGGTCGTCCCCGGCGGCAACTACGGCTGGCCGGACCCGTGCAGCCAGACCCGGCCCGGCGCGCTCGAGCCGCTCATCGTGAAGCAGCCGCCCGAGGCGTCGTGGAGCGGCGCGGGTGTCCTCGTGGGCGGCGCGTTGCCCGCCTGGGAGGGCGACCTGTTCGTCGCTGCGCTGCGCGGCCAGCGGCTGTGGCGCTTCGCGATCGCCGACGACGGCACGGTGGCGCGTGAGCAGCAGCTGCTCGTCGGTGAGTACGGGCGCCTGCGCCACGTGACCCAGGCGCCAGACGGCAGTCTGTGGATCCTGACGAGCAACCGCGACGGCCGGGGCAGCCCCGTGGCGGCCGACGACCGCATCATCCGCATCGGCCCGCCGCGGTGACGCGGACGTGTCACGCGTCGCGCAGGAGGCGCACCGCCTCCTCCGCGGAGCCCCACGACAGGGTGACCCCCGCACCGCCGTGCCCGTAGGCGTGCACGACGGGCGTGCCGGCGACGGTGTCGAGCTCCAGGCGCACGGTCGGACGCGCCGGACGCAACCCGACGCGCTGGGCCCGCACCGCAGCGCCGCGCAGGCGCGGCTCCAACGCGACGCAGCGCTCCAGTATCGTTGTGGCTGTCCGCGGGTCAGGGTGCGTGGACCAGGCACCCTCGTCCGCCGTGCCGCCGAGCACGCAGTCATCTCCCCGCGGCACGACGTAGGTGGGGCCGCGTTCGTCGAGGAGCACGCGCTCCAGCCCCGGGTCGTCGACGACCACGACCTGGCCGCGCACCGGCGCCACGGAGTCGTCACCGACGAGGGTCCTGGCCCCCAGACCGGAGCAGTGGATGACCGCGTCGGCGCCCTCTCGGGCCTCGTCCAGGCTGTCCAGCCGGCGCACGCGCAGCTCGGCCCCGGCCAGCCTGACCTGCTCCGCGAGCCACGGCAGGTAGCGGCGCATGTCGATGACCGGTGTGACGAAGCGCCAACCGCGCTGCCACCCCGCAGGCAGCTCTGCGGGTCGCGCGGGCCGGAAGCCGGGCACGGCCGTGCGGAACCAGGGTTCGGAGGCGCCGTCGGGGACGACTTCGAGACACTCCGCCAGGCGGACGCCGCCCGTCGCGGAGCGGGCGAGGTCGGTGAGCACCTCGACCGTGCGCCGGCCCCACGCGAGGACGCGCTCGCGGGGGTCGGCACGGTAGGGGTACCAGACCGCGGCAGCGACCGAGGAGGTCGTGTCCTGCGGCGGCTCGGCCGCGAGGATCCGGACCCGGTGGCCCTCCTGTGCGGCCCGCAGCGCCGCGGACAACCCGATCACGCCTGCCCCGACGACCGTCACGCGCACGCCGCTTGCACCTCCATCGCAGCGCATGCTAGGCGCGGACTGCCACACTGTCGGCGATGACCGGGCTCGCATGGACCGCCCTCGCGGCGGCGGGAGCGGCGGCGGCGGGCAACTGGATCGCCGTCGCCCGGGGGCTGCGCCCGCTCGAGTACGTCTGCAAGCCGCTCGCGCTGGCGCTCCTCGTCGTCGTCGCGCTCGCGCTGGAGCCGTTGAGCGCAGCCCAGCGGGCGTGGTTCGTCGCCGCCCTCGGCGCCTCCCTCGCCGGCGACGTGCTCCTCATGCTGCCGTCGGCGAAGACCGCGCCTGCCGGCGCTGCGGTGCCCCCGGCGTTCGTCGGGGGGTTGGGGGCGTTCCTTGCCGCGCACCTCGCCTACCTCGCCGGGTTCGCCGCGCTCGGCGTGACCGCAGCGGGGCTGGCGGTCGGCGCGGTCGTCGTCGTGCCGGCGGCCGCGACGGTGGGCCGGACGATCCTGCGCGCGGCCGCCCGGGCAGGCGACCCCCTCGTCACCGCCGCGCTGGGCGGCTACCTCGCGGTCATCGGCGCCATGGTCGTCGCCGCCTTCGGCAGCGGCCGACCGCTGGCCGCGCTCGGTGCGGCAGCCTTCTTCGTCTCCGACGCGCTCATCGGCTGGACCCGCTTCGTACGGCCGCTGCCGGCTGCGCCGATCGCGATCATGGTCACCTACCATCTCGGCCAGGTCGGCCTGGTCCTGTCCCTGCCCGGGTAGGTCAGCCCAGCCGGCGGCGCACGAGGAGGAGGGCGACGTCGTCTTCGACCGTTCCGCCGGGACGCGGTGGCTCCCGACCCCCTGAACGCTGCTCCATCACGTGCTCGTAGCCAGGCCGGGCCAGGATGCGCGCGCATGACGGCCATGCCGCACGGACGCCCCGGCGGCGCCCGCGGCAGCCAGTCGGGTACGCTTCATGCGAGCTACCCAGACGTCAGCGATGACCTACGGGGGGGTCGGCTGTGCTTGGTGGGCGATCGTGACGGCGCCGCCGGTCCGTCTCACGGATGAGCAGGCGTTCGGCGGGCTCAAGCGGCGTGCGTACCTGCTGGTGCTGTGGGTCGGTGCGGCGACCATGGTCGGGATCGTGGGGCTGCGCGGCGTCGAGGATCCGTTCGCGCGTCTGGCTGCGCCGCTGTTCACCGGCGTGCTCGTGGTCCTGGGGGTGGGGTTGGCGTTGCGGCGGCTGTCGCT
>SKPY01000062.1 GCA_007119305.1 Nitriliruptorales bacterium | reverse complement strand
GTCGCGACCTGGCGGGGGCCGTGGGCGACGAGGCGCTCGCGCACCACCTCGACGCTGCCGGGCTCGGCACCCCGGAGCGCGCCGTCGCGTACCTGCGCGACGTGCCGCGGCGCGAGCGGGACGCCTTGCTCCGGGCCCTCGGCCACGCGCACGATCTCGGGGTCGGTGTGCGCAACATCGCGTCGGCTGCCGACCGCATCGCCGAGCTCGTGCGCAGCCTGCGCGCCTACGCGCGCGAAGGGCGGGGCGAGCCCGAGCCGACCGACGTCCGCGAGGGGCTCGAGGACACCCTGCGGCTGCTGCGCCACCGCCTGACGCGGGTGGAGGTGGAACGCGCCTACGGCGCGGTCCCGCCGGTGCTGGGGCATCCGGGGGAGCTCAACCAGGTGTGGACGAACCTGATCGTGAACGCGCTGGACGCGCTCGACGACAAGGGCAGGTTGACGGTGCAGGTCGAGGCCCCCGAGCCCGACGCCGTGCGGGTGCGCATCGCCGATGACGGCCCGGGCATCGACCCCGCGATCATCCCGCGGCTGTTCGAGCCGCAGTTCACCACGAAGCACGGGCGCGTGGAGTTCGGGCTCGGGCTGGGGCTCGCGATCAGCCAGCAGATCGTGACTGCCCACGGCGGCGAGATCGACGTGGAGTCGGAGCCAGGGGCTACGGTGTTCACGGTGACGTTGCCGGCAGCGCAGGCCTCGCACGAGCGGACCTCCGCCGACGGCAGGGAGGAGCCCGCGTGAGACGTCTCGGGGTGCTCGTGGTCGAGGACGAGGCCGAGGTGCGCGACGCCCTCGTCCGCGACCTGGCGCCGTTCGCGGCGATCACGCGGATCGAGGCCGCGCAGTCAGCCGACGACGCGCGGGAGGCGATCGCCTATCTCGACGCCGCGGGCTGCCCGCTCGCGCTCGTGCTCGCCGACCACCGCATGCCGGGTCAGAGCGGCGTCGCCTTCCTCGTCGACCTGCACGCCGACCCCGTCACGCGCGCGGCCCGCAAGGTCCTCGTGACCGGGCAGGCGGGCCTTGCGGACACCGTCCGGGCGGTCAACGAGGCGGGGCTGGATCACTACATCGCGAAGCCGTGGACGCCCGAGGAGCTGACCGCGGTCGTGCGCGCGCAGCTGACCGAGTTCGTGCTCGCCGAGGTCGACGACGTGCTGCCGTACGTGGCCGTGCTCGACGGGCCCCGCCTCCTCGAGGCCGCGCGTGACCGGTTCGCCGACCGTTGACGGACGCGCCGGCGCTCTTCACGCGTCGCCGGGCGTGAACCAGCCCGGGGGCGCCGAGTCGGGGATCCGGATCCGCCGGCCGCTGATCGCTGAGGACAGCAGCCGGACGAAGCGGTAGCGCTCACCGCCCGCGAACGGCTCCAGCGGCAGCTCGCGGAGCCGCTCGAGCTCTGCGGGGTCCGTGACCTCCTCGGCCTTGCCGCGCACGAGCACGCTCCAGCCGCTGCGGGACGACTCGTCGAGATGGTCGACCTCGAAGCTGATGCGCTCGCGCCCGACCGCCGCGTCGAGCTTGGTGCCCTCAGCCGTGCGGAACACCACGCTGCCCTGGTCGAGCACGTAGTTCACGGGCAGCACGGTGGGGCCGCCGGCATCGCCGATGGCGACGCGACCGAAGTGGTGGGTCTCGAGCAGGTCGAGGCACTCCTCGACCGAGAGCGCTTCAAGCCGGTCCGGCTGCGCCATGGTCTGCCTTCCTGGGCGGGTCAGTTCAACGAGGGGTCTTCGGGCACGGTGCGGAACACCCCGCCCTGGCGGTGCAGGACGGTGCGCCACAGGTCGTCGGGATCGTCGCTGAACACGTCGGCGGGCTCGGCGTCGACGACGAACCAGCCGCCGTCGGCGATCTCGCTCTCGAGCTGGCCCGGGCTCCAGCCCGCGTAGCCGGCGAACACCCGGACGGTCTCGAGGTCGACGCCTGCCAGCACCGGGTCCTGCTCGAGGTCGACCACCCCGACCGAGGGCAAGACGTCCTTGGCGAGCGCAGCCCCCGCGTGCGCGCGCCCGAGCGCCACCGCCCCGTCCTGCTGGACCGGGCCGCCGACGAAGACCTGGGGCGGGTCGGCTGCGAGCTGCTCCCACCCGGGCAGCGCGCTGGCGAGCGGGACGTCGCTGGGACGGTTGACGATGACCCCGAAGGCGCCCTCGTCGTTGTGCTCGATCAGGAGCACGACGGCGTGCGCGAAGTTCGGGTCGGGCAGGTCCGGCGTCGCGACGAGCAACCGTCCCGCATGGGGTCCATCTGGCATCACACGCCGCAGGCTAGGCCACCGCGAGCGCTTCGTGGTAGTCCCCACGGCGGCTGCCGAGCCGCCGCGTGCGTGTTCCCGGGCGGCACGGGCGGCGCGCAGGTCAGACAGCCGCCTTGTGCTGGCGGTCGATGCTCTGGCGCACGGCGACCATGTCGACGGCCTGGACCTTGTCGATGATCGCCTCGAAGGCCGCAGCCGGCAGGGGCCCGGCCTGGGCGTACACGAGCAGGCCGTCGCGGAACACCACCACGGTGGGCAGGGTGACCAGCCGGAACGCCGCAACGGTGTCTAAGTACGCGCCGGGGTCCAGCTGCGCGAAGGTCACATCTTGGCGCCGGGCCGCGACGCGCTCGTAGGCACGCGCCGTCGAGCGGCACCCCTGGCAGTTGCCCGACCAGAAGCCCACGAGCAGCAGCGGGTGCGCTGCGATGGCAGCCTCGAAGGTCCGGTCGGTGAGTTGGATGATGGTCACAGTGGCACTCCGATCTCGCCGGAGTGGACCGAGCGCCCGGGAAGTCCACGTGGGGCCGCCGGGCGTTCCCGGGCGTCGGCCACGCAAGCATGGTGCCGACTCCGCACGCGCGATGAACGGGCCAACCGTCCCGACTTCAAGGGACGTTCGGGGTTTCCTCGTAGACCACCACGGACAGGTGGGTGTCGACCACGATCTGCGGAACCCCGTCGCGTAGGCGGATCTCGCCCACCACGCAGATGGTCTCCCCGGGCAGGGCCTCCTCCGGTGGCACGTCGAAGCCGTCGCGGGCGTCCGCGTACACGACCACGTCGAAGCGGTCGGGGTCGGGGTGGGGGTTGCCGAGGTTCACGAACGTGGGCTCGCCGCCGACGTCGGGGGCGTACGTGGCCGCGGCGACCTGCCCCACCACGGCGGCGCTGGCGCCTTCGAGCGCGGCGGCCTCGCGCCAAGGCGTCGGATCCGCGCAGGAGGCGGCGCCGCCCCCCACGTCCCCCAGGACGCGCGCCAGCGCGACCGCCACCGCGGCGACCGCGATCGCGGCTGCGACGAGCGGTCCCCGACGCGCCCTCATCGCTGCTCCACCACCGCGAGGGTGCGCAGCCGGTTCAGCGCGGCCGCCACCTCGAAGCGCCGCGGCAGGGCGAGATCGCCCGGGTAGCCGTCCCGCAGCCACTCCACGCCACCGGCGCACAAGAGCTCGTCGAGCGCGTCGAGGGCCTCGGCGACCGTCGCGTCCCGGCGCAGCAGCCCGTCGTCGACGAGGCGGACGAGCGCGCGAGCGATGCCGGTCGTCTGGCTCGGGTCGACGAGCTGTTCGACGGCGCGCAGGTCGATCTCGCTGGCGCCGTAGCGCAGCGCGTCCGTGCCGCGCGGCTTGGTCGTGCGCTTCCCGTGGTGTCGAGGGTCGACGCTGCGGGGATCGACGACCCGGGAGCGCACGGCAGGAAACGCCGCAGCCTCGGGTCGACGTCCGGGCAGGCGCTGCGCGACCGCCCGCGCCTGCCCGGTCACCTCGTGCGGCGCGAACGCGTCCAGCCACACGACGGTGTCCGCGACGTCGAAGTAGTCGCCGGACCCCCCGGCCACGAGCACGGTCGACACGCCGTGGTCGCGGTGGAGGCTGCGCACGAGGTCGCAGAAGGGGGTGAGCGGCTCGCGCTCCTTGACCACGAGCGCCTGCATCCGCTGGTCGCGGACCAGCAGGTTCGTCGCGGAGGTGTCCTCATCCAGCAGGACGAGGCGGGCGCCCGCCTCGATGGCCTCCGCGATCGCGGCGGCCTGCGAGGTCGAGCCTGAGGCCTCGTCGGTGGAGAAGTCGCGCGTGTCGGCCCCGGTCGGCAACGTCCCCACGAACGCGTGCACGTCGACGCGTGTGACGCGCCGGCCGTCCTCGGCCCGCGCCTTGACCGCGGACGGCACGGTCACGACGCGCTCACGCCCATCTTCAGGCACGTGGTCGTACACCCCCCGCTCGAGTGCGCGCAGCAGCGTGGACTTGCCGTGGAAGCCGCCGCCCACGACCAGCGTGACGCCCTCGGGCAGCCCCATGCCGGTGACCCGGCCGGCGTTGGGGGCCTTGAGCGTGACGCGCAGGGACTCGGGTGACCGGAAGCGCACGACCCGGTCGCCGAGGAGCGGGCGATCGTCGACGCCGCTGCGCCGGGGCAGCACCGCCCCGTCCGCGACGAACGCCACGAGCTCGCGGTCG
>SKPY01000371.1 GCA_007119305.1 Nitriliruptorales bacterium | reverse complement strand
CGCGACACGGGCAAGTGGGCCCAGGTGCGGACACTGGCGCGCGGCACCCGCCTGCGCCGTAGCGGTCCTGCATGCCGTCATCGGCGCGGGCTTCGGTCTCCGGCTGCGCTGCCCCTGGCACGCGCGACCGTCAAGCAGCGCCGACACCCTCAGAGCCCGACCGCCAGCAGCAGCAGCACGTACAGCCACACTCCCGCCGCGACCGGGATCAGCAGCGGCTCGAGGTAGCGCACGGTGCAGGCGGCAACTCGGACAGCGTTGCGCTCGGCCTGCGCCGTGGGCATGGCGGCCAGGACGTACGCGTGCTGCTCGACACGCTCGTGGCCGGGGTGGGTGTGCGCGCTCATGGTGTTGATATCGGCTTGTGACCCGGTCGTCCTCCATAGTCGCTATGGATGGTCTTCGTCTGGTCCCGTCGGAGGGGGGGACCTGTCCGTTGGCGCCATGTCTGCTCCGCCCGGCGCGTAGGGGACGGGCACCGCACGGTGGTCAGGCGGCTCCGGCCGCCGGCGACGCCGCACGGCCGGCGGATGCCGCGTCGGCGCTGCACTGTCGTGCGGGTGGGGTGCGGTCCGCGGCGGCGTGCCCGAGGATGCCGCGTCGGCGCTCTGGGCCCGGGGTCGGCTGCGGCCGCCCTGGCCGAGGGCGGGGCGGTCCTTCGCTAGACTCGGGAGCCTGCGGTAGCATCGCGCCTGAATCACCACGCTGTGATTCTGCTTCCCCCGGCGTGTGTCCCATCAACGAGCGGAAGAGGGAAGGGAGCGCGACACCGGTGCCCGATTCCTTTGTCCATCTGCACACGCACACCGAGTACTCGATGCTCGACGGCGCCAGCCGGGTGGACGCGCTCATGCGGAAGGCCGCCAAGCTCGACATGCCCGCCATGGCGATCACCGACCACGGGGTGATGTTCGGAGCGATCGACTTCTACAAGGCGGGCCTGCGGCACGGGGTGAAGCCGATCATCGGCTGCGAGCTCTACGTCGCGCCGGGCAGCCGGTTCGAGAAGGCCCGCCGCACCCGCGAGCGCGATGCGGCGGGGCAGGCCTACGGCCGGGAGGAGCCCTACTACCACCTCACCGTGCTCGCCGAGAACAACACCGGGTACCGCAACCTCATGAAGCTCGTCTCGCGGGCCTACCTGGAGGGCTACTGGTACAAGCCCCGTGCGGACCGCGAGCTGCTCGCCGAGCACAGCGAGGGGCTCATCTGCCTGTCCGGCTGCCTCGGAGCGGAGGTCAACCAGAAGCTGCTGAAGGGCGATGCTTCCGGTGCCCGGGAGGCTGCCGCGTGGCACCGCGAGGTGTTCGGGGCGGACAGCTACTTCATCGAGCTGCAGGACCACGGCATCCCCGACCAGCAGCGCACGAACGGCGACCTCGTCCGCATCGCGCGCGACCTCGGGCTCGGCCTGGTGGTGACGAACGACTCGCACTACACCGATCAGGCCGACCACGAAGCGCACGACGTCTTGCTCTGCATCCAGACCGGCTCGCAGAAGGCCGACGCCAACCGCTTCAAGTTCTCGGGCGACCAGTTCTTCGTGAAGCCTGCCGAGCAGATGCAGGCGCTGTTCGCCGACCTGCCCGAGACGTGGCACAACACCCTCGAGATCGGCAAGCGCTGCAACGTCGAGCTCACGTTCGGCGAGCACCACCTGCCGCGCTTCGACTGCCCCGACGGGCTGTCCGAGCAGGCCTATCTGCGCAAGCTCGTCTACGAGGGCGCCGAGGAGCGCTACGGCCGGCCCGTGCCCGACGCGGTCGTCGCACGGCTGGACTACGAGCTGTCGGTCATCGAATCGATGGGCTTCTCCGCGTACTTCCTCATCGTCGGCGACCTGTGCCGGCACGCACGCGAGGTCGGCATCCGCCTCGGGCCGGGCCGCGGGTCGGCCGCGGGCTGCGCCGTCGCCTACTGCACGGGGATCACCGACCTCGACCCCATCAAGCACGACCTCATCTTCGAGCGCTTCCTGAACCCCGAGCGCATCTCGATGCCTGACATCGACCTCGACTTCGACGAGCGGCGCCGTGGGGAGATGATCCGCTACGCCACCGAGAAGTACGGCGCGGACCGGGTGGCGCAGATCATCACCTACTCGACGATCAAGGCGAAGGCGGCGATCAAGGACGCCGCGCGGGTGCTCGGCTACCCCTACAGCTTCGGCGACCGGCTCACGAAGATGATGCCGCCGCCGGTCATGGGCAAGGACGCGCCGCTCGCGCAGGCCCGGGAGCAGTCGGGCGAGCTGCGGGGGGCCTGGGAGACCGAGCCGGACGCGCAGAAGGTGCTCGACACGGCGCTGCAGCTCGAGGGTCTGCGGCGCCAGCACTCCATCCACGCCGCCGGGGTGGTGATCGCCGGCGGCCCGATCACCGAGCACTGCCCGGTGCTGCGGCTCGAGGCCGACGGCGAGATCGTCACCCAGTACGACGGGGGCATGGTCGAGGACATCGGCCTGCTCAAGATGGACTTCCTCGGCCTGCGCAACCTGACGGTCATCTCCGACGCCCTGGACCACATCGAGAAGACCACCGGCGAGCGGATCCCGATCGAGCAGGTGCCTCAGGACGATCCGGCCACCTTCCGCATGCTGTCGGCCGGGGACACCGATGGGGTCTTCCAGCTCGACTCGGCAGGGATGAAGGCGCTCGTCAAACAGCTCAAGCCCGACTGCTTCGACGACATCGTCGCGCTCCTCGCGCTGTACCGGCCGGGACCAATGAAGGCGGGGCTGCACACGGAGTACGCCCGCCGCAAGCACGGCCTGAGCCGGGTGACCTACCCCCACGAGGACCTGAAGGACATCCTCGGGGGCACCTACGGCCTCCTCATCTACCAGGAGCAGGTGCAGAAGATCGCGCAGAAGGTGGCCGGCTTCTCACTCGGTGAGGCCGACCTGATCCGCAAGGCGATCGGCAAGAAGAAGCTCGACCAGATGGCCAAGCTGAAGGAGCAGTTCATCGCCGGCTGCGCGGCGAACGGCTATGACGAGCGCCTCGGCACGCAGCTGTGGGAGCTGATCGAAGGGTTCGCGGACTACGCGTTCAACAAGTCGCACTCCGCGGGGTACGGGCTCGTCAGCTACCAGACGGCCTGGCTCAAGGCGAACTACCCGGTCGAGTACATGGCGGCGCTGCTCACCAGCGTGAAGACGAACAAAGACCGTCTGCCGCTGTACCTGCACTCGTGCCGCATGATGGGCATCACCGTGCTTCAGCCGGACGTGAACGAGTCCGAGCTCGACTTCGCGCCGGTCGTCGCCTCCGGCGATGAGCGCACGCGGGCGATCCGCTTCGGCCTCTCGGCGGTGCGCAACGTGGGTGAACAGGTCGTGGCCGCGATCCTCGAGGCGCGGCGAGCGCGCGGGGCGTTCGCCGACTTCGCCGACTTCTGCAAGAAGGTCGACGCCAGCGTCCTCAACAAGCGCACGATCGAGTCGCTGATCAAGGCCGGCGCGTTCGAGTCGCTCGGGCATCCGCGCAAGGGGCTCCTGCAGGCGTTCGAACCGATCGTCGAGCAGACGCTGGTCACGAAGCGCGCCGAGGCCGAGGGGCAGTTCTCCTTGTTCGGCGGCGCCGACGACGCCGTGGCCACGGACGCCTTCGCGGACGCCGTGCCCGTGCCCGACGTCGAGTTCGAGCGCAGCGACAAGCTCAGCCACGAGCGCGAGATGCTGGGGCTGTACGTGTCCGACCATCCGCTGTTCGGCCTCGAACGGCTGCTCGACGAGCTGTCGACGGCGGCCATCGGACAGATCGCGCAAGGCATCGCGCCGGCCCATGGGGCGCTCACCCTCGCGGGGATCCTGACCGGGCTCACGAAGAAGTTCACCAAGGCGGGGCAACCCTACGTGACCGCCACCCTCGAAGATCTCCAGGGGGGTCTCGAGGTCATCTTCTTCCCGCAGACCTACCAGCAGTACGGCGACCTGCTGGCCGAGGACAAGGTGCTGTGCGTCACCGGACGCTTTGACGACGGCGACGCGCCCAAGCTCATCGCGAGCGAGGTCCACGCCCCCGACGTGTCCGAGGCCACCGGAGCCCCGCTGACCCTGACGGTCTCGCCGCGCCAGTGCACCCCGGAGGTCGTGCGGCAGCTGAAGGAGGTGCTCGCCGACCACGGGGGCGTCGTACCCGTGCACCTGCACCTCGCCAACGGCCACGGCAAGGCGACGCGCCTGCGCCTCGGCGACGACCTCTGCGTCTCCCGGACCCCCGAGCTCTACGCCGAGCTGAAGGTGCTCCTCGGCGCTGAGTCGGTCGGTTGACCCGTCACCCCGGTCTCGGGCTCCTGCCAGGACCAGCCTGCACCCCGGCGTCTGGGGCCTGCCGGACCCAGCGGCAACCACCAGCCTCGGCCACCCGTACAAGCCTTCCGGCCCGGTCTCGGGCGCGCCTTCGATGCTAGCCTGCCCGCGATGCCGACCCGACTGGACTGCGTCG
>SKPY01000175.1 GCA_007119305.1 Nitriliruptorales bacterium | reverse complement strand
GCGGCCCGCCGACCTCGGGCTCGCACGCGGCGGGCTCATCCCCGGGCTGGTGGTCGGCGGTGCGGTCGTGGGCGTGGCCGGGCTGGGGCTGCTCGCCGCGCTGCACGTCCCCGCCGCGCAGCCGCTGCTCGCCGACGCGCGGGCGGCTGGCCTTGCCGGGGCGAGCCTCGCCTACTACGCGCTGGTGCGCATCCCGCTCGGGACCGCGGTGACGGAGGAGGTCATCTTCCGGGGCGTGCTGCTCGACGGCTGCGCCAGACGCATGGGGCTGCCTGCCGCCGTGGCCGTGTCGAGCGTGGCGTTCGGGCTGTGGCACATCGGTCCGACGCTCCGGCTGCTCGAGGTGAACGGCGTCGACACGGGGCCTGTGGGCACGCTGCTCGCGGTCGCAGGCGCGGTGCTCGCGACCGCCGCGGCAGGGGTGGGCTTCGCGCTCCTGAGGCGCTGGGGCAGGGGCCTGGTCGCGCCGATCACCGCGCACGCCGGAATCAACGCCGCGAGCTTGCTGGCGGCTGCGGCTGCCCAGCGTGGCGCGTGACCCGCCGGCAGTCACACCTCGAGGTCGGCGAGCTGTCGGCGCAGCTCCTGCTTGGCGATGGCGACGAGGTGGACCTCGTCGGGCCCGTCGGCGAGCCGCAACGTGCGGGCGTACGCGTACGCCTTTGCCAGTGGGGTGTCCTGCGACACCCCCGCACCGCCGAACGCCTGGATCGCGCGGTCGATGACGGCCAGTGCGACCTGCGGGGCCACCACCTTGATCATGGCGATCTCCTGGCGGGCCTCCTTGTTGCCGACGGTGTCCATCATCCACGCGGCCTTCAGCACGAGCATGCGCGCCTGCTCGATCTCGATGCGCGAGCGGGCCACCCACTCCTGCACCATCTGGCGTTCGACGAGCGGGCGCCCGAACGTGACCCGCTCCGCGGCGCGGCGGGACAGCAGCTGCAGGGCGCGCTCGGCGGCACCGATGAGGCGCATGCAGTGATGGATGCGCCCCGGGCCCAGACGCCCCTGGGCGATCGCGAACCCCTCCCCCTCGCCGACGAGGATGTGGTCGACGGGGACGCGGACGTCGGTGTAGACCACCTCGGGGTGCCCCTCGGGATCGTCGTAGCCGAACACCTGCAGGTTGCGGACCACCTCGATGCCCGGGGCGTCGAACGGGACGAGGACCATCGACTGCTGGCGGTGGCGCGGCCCGTCGGGGTCGGTCTTGCCCATGAAGATCGCGAGCTTGCAGCGGTCGCTGGCCGCGCCCGACGTCCACCACTTGCGACCGTTGAGGACGTAGGCGTCCCCGTCCCGCACGATCGACGCCTGGATGTTCGTCGCGTCCGACGAGGCCACGTCGGGCTCCGTCATGGCGAAGCACGAGCGGATCTCCCCAGCGAGCAGGGGCACCAGCCAGCGCTCCTGCTGCTCCCGGGTGCCGTAGCGTGCGAGGACCTCCATGTTGCCGGTGTCCGGCGCGGAGCAGTTGAACGCCTCCGGACCGATGCGGCTCCAGCCCATCAGCTCGCACAGCGGTGCGTACTCCAGGTTGGTCAGCCCGGCACCCCAGTCGGATTCGGGCAAGAACAGGTTCCAGAGCCCGGCGGAGCGGGCCTTGGACTTCAGCTCCTCCATCACCTGCGGGTGGTGGTGAGGATCGCCGGCCGCCGCGATCTCCGCGTCGTAGCGGCCCTCGGCGGGCAGCACCTCCTCTTCCATGAACGCCCGCACCTGCGCCCGCAGCTGCTCCACCTTGCCACTGAAGCCGAAGTCCACGCCGTCGCCCTTTCCGTTGCGCTGGTCTGCCTGGGGATCGTAGCCGACACGGGTCAGCCCGCTTGGCGAAGCTGCCAACGGGCCCGCACTGCGCGTGAAGCGGCGTGCAGATGGGTAAGCAGTGGAGAGCCGGGGGTCGCCCCCACCCTGTCGGGGCGGCCTGCATCGTTGACCCCGGTTGGGGCACACGCGAGGCCGGTCCCGCAGGCTGGACGGACGCACGAAAGGGTTGACGCTGACGGATCTCGACGCCGCCCTGCGGCAGCACTTCCCGGAGCACGAGGGCTTCCGGCCAGGTCAGCGCGAGGCGCTGCAGGCGGTCCTTGACGGTCGTGACGTGGTCGCCGTGCTCCCGACCGGCGGCGGCAAGACGCTCGTGTACCAGCTCGCAGGGTCCTTGCGGCCCGGCACGACGGTCGTGGCCACCCCGCTCATCGCCCTGATGCAGGACCAGGTCCGCCGGCTGCGCGACACCGAGGGCGTCCAGGTGGGCGCGCTCACGGGCGGGGTCCGCGGCGCCCAGCGGGACGGCCTCCTCGAAGCGCTGCGCGCCGGCGAGCTGGCCTTCCTCTTCTCCACCCCCGAGCAGCTCGCGCGCCCTGACGTGCGCCGTGCGCTGCGGGAGACCGAGGTCACGCTCTTCTGCGTCGACGAGGCCCACTGCATCTCCGAGTGGGGCTTCGACTTCCGGCCCGCGTACCGGGAGCTCGCCGCCGCCCGCGACATCATGGGTGGGCCGCCGGTCCTCGCGACGACGGCGACCGCGCCCGAGGCGGTGCGGGCCGACGTCGCAGCCGAGCTCAAGCTGATCGACCCGGTGCTCGTCGCGCGCGGCTTCGACCGCACCAACCTGCACTTCTCCGTGATCCACGTCACCGACCCCGACCGGCGGGACCGGCAGCTCGCGCAGCTGCTCGAGAACGTGGAGTTCCCCGCGGTCGTCTACTGCACAACCCGGCGGGAGGCGCAGGAGACGGCGCTCGCGCTCCTCGAGCACGGGATCGCCGCCGGCCACTATCACGGTGGCATGGAGCGCGCGGTGCGCGACGAGGTCCAAGACGCCTTCCTCGTGGACGAAGAGGGCATCATCGACGTCCTCTGCGCCACCAGCGCGTTCGGCATGGGGATCGACAAGCCCGACATCCGGGCCGTGGTGCACCGCACGATGCCCGACTCTCTCGAGGCCTACTGGCAGGAGGCGGGCCGCGCTGGCCGGGACGGCAAACCGGCGGACTGCGTGCTGCTGTACCGGCCCGAGGACCGCACCGTGCACGAGCATCTGCACCGGCGCAGCCGTCCGGCGGAGAGCACGGTGGCCAAGATGGTGCACCTGTTCAGCCAGGTCGAGACCGCCACGCCGGAGGCGGAGGTCCTGGCCCGGGTGTGCGAGGTCGCCAACGTCGCCCGGTCCGGTGCGGCCTCCCTCGCCGAGGACCTGCACCGCTTCGGCTACCTGACGCGCTTCCGCTCCGGGATCCGGTGGCGCGGTGACCCGGCTGACGCGATGGAGGACATGGCGCACCACCACGCCGTGCAGAACGAGGTCGAGCAGTCGCGCCTCACGATGGTGGCCGCCTACGCCGAGTCGACCGGCTGCAGGCGGCGCTACCTGCTGAACTACCTCGGCGACGAGTACCCGGCCGAGCTGTGCCTGCGCTGCGACAACTGCCTGCGCACCGCGGAACGGCGTGGGATCGACGGCTGGGATCTTGCCGCGCAGCAGCAACGCATCGATGCCGACCGCAGCGGCCCCTTCTCCCCCGGCGCCAGCGTCAACCACCCGGAGTGGGGGGTGGGCATCGTCCAGCGGATCGAGGGGGAGGTGTTGGTGGTGCGCTTCAACGCCGTCGGCTACCGGTCGATGCACGCCCCCACCGTGGTCGAGCGCAACCTGCTGGCCCTGGCCTGACCCCGCCGGGGCAGGGTGTGCCGCCCGCCCTGCCGGCCCTCAGCCGGCGAGGCGGGTGCCGACCGACACGAGGGTGGCCGCAGCGTCGCGGGGGTCCCGCGACGGACAGGCGATCACCGGCGTGGTGATCCCCGCGTCCACGTAGGCCTGCACGCGCGCGGCCACCGTGTCGGCGTCGCCCACCACCGCGACCGTGTCGATCAAACGGTCGCTGATAGCCGCCAACGCAGCGTCGCGGTCCCCCGCGGCGAAGGCGCGCAGCACGCCCTCGGCCTCGTCGGGGAACCCGAGCCAGCGGTAGAAGCGGTTGTACACGCTCGTGGCCACGTAGGGCGCGAACATCCTGCGCACCGCCGCCCGCGCCTCGTCGACCTCGTCGGTGACCCAGCAGAACAGCCGGGCGATCACCGGGTAGTCGTCCGGGAGCGTGCGCCCCGCCGCCTCGGCGCCCTCCCGGACCGCAGCCAGCACCTGTGGCACGTGCTCCGGGCCGAGCTGGTTCAGGCACACCCCGTCGCCGATCTCCCCGGCCTGGCGCAGGCTGCGGGGGTTCAGCGCGCCCAGCACGATCGGGACCGGGGCGGGGGTGGGAGCGAACAGGCGGTAGCCCTGGGTGCGCACGAAGTCGCCCTCGTGCGTGACCTTCTGGCCGGCGAGCAGCGCACGGACGACCTCGACCGTCTCGCGCAACCGGGCGAGCGGGCGCTCGAACGGGATCCCGGACCACTGCTCGACGATCACCTCGCTCGACGTGCCGAGGCCGAGCGTGAACCGTCCCTGCGACAGGTG
>SKPY01000251.1 GCA_007119305.1 Nitriliruptorales bacterium | reverse complement strand
TGAGCTCGGCGAGCTGCTCCTCGGTCATCTCGAAGTCGCGGATCCACTCCGCCACCTGCGGGAAGTCGTCCTCGAAGCCCTCACGCGCGATGGCGTGCAGCCGCTCCGGGGTACCCCAGGCGCCGGCCGGGTCCTCGAGGCGCTTCAGGTCCTTGAGGCCGTACTCGGGGTGCGGCGTCCACAGCGTCACGACGATCGGCTCCTCGGCCTCGTAGGCCCGCTCCAGCTCGGCGCGCATCGCCGACGTGGAGGACTCCAGGAGCTCGAACTCCTCGTCCAGGCCGTACTCGGGCATGACCGAGTCGCGCAGGAGCGCCATCATGCCGGCTCCGGACTCGATGCCGGTGATCTGGCCGTCGAACAGGTCAGGGTTCTCGGCGAGGTCCTCGAGCGTGTCGACCTCGTCGACGTACGCCGGGACGGTCAGCTCGAGGGTGGCGGGCTCGTACCACACGCCCATGTCGATGAACTGCTCGCTGAACTCGTCCCAGTACGGGGCGTGGGTGTCGTCAAGCCAGACGTCGAGGAACAAGTCGAGGTCGCCACCGGCCACGCCTGCGAAGACGGGTGCCACGTCGACCTGGGTGAGCTCGACGTCGTAGCCCTCCTCCTCGAGGATCTCGGCCCACAGGTTCGTGTTCGCGATGTTCTCCTCCCAGGGGATCCACCCGAGGGTGATCGTCCCCTCGGGGGCCGGCTCCTCGTCCACCGGCTCCTCGTCCACCGGCTCCTCGTCCACCGGCTCCTCGTCGACGGGCTCGTCCACGTCGTCGGCCTCACAGGCCGCGGCGAAGAGCCCGAGCGCCAGAAGGCCCGCGAGCAGCGCGAGCAACCGTCCGTTGAGCCAGGTCCTGCCTTCGTTGCTGGTGCGAGAGATGCGCATGAGTGGTTCACAACCTCCTAGTGTTGTCGTAGGTATCGTAGCGGATTGCGCGTCAGGCTTCAGCCGCAGCCGCGCGGTCACGGAAGCTGCTCGTGACGCGGTCGAGGAAGATCGCCAGGATGACGACCGCGAGGCCCGTCTCGAACCCGAGCGGCAGGTTCAGGGTGGTGATGCCGCGGAAGACCTCGCCGCCCAGGCCGCCGGCGCCGATCATCCCGGCGACGACGACCATCGACAGCGCGAGCATGATGACCTGGTTCACGCCCTGCATGATCGATGCCATCGCCAGGGGCACCTGGACCCGCACGAGCGTCTGGTTGCGGGTCGAGCCGAAGGCATCCGCAGCCTCGACCACCTCCTTGTCGACCTGGCGGATCCCCAGCTCCGTGAGCCGCACCCCTGGCGGGATGGCGAAGACGAGCGTCGCGATGAGCCCCGGCACCTTGCCGATGCCGAAGAAGAACACCGCCGGGATCAGGTAGACGAAGACCGGTAGCGTCTGCATGAAGTCCAGGACCGGTCTGACGAGCTGGCTCACGGTCCGGTTGCGGGCCGCCGCGATGCCGACCGGCAGGGCGATCGCCACCGAGACGATCGTCGCGACGAGGATGAGGGCGAGCGTGTCCATCGTGACGTCCCAGTGGTCCATCGACCAGATGAGCCCGAACGAGAGCACGGTGAACAGCGAGAACTGCCAGCTGCGCAGCCAGAAGACGAGCACGGCGGCGAGCACGATGAACACGAGCGGGTGCGGCCAGTGCACCAGCCACTCGACCGCGTCGAGCAGTGTGGCGAAGAACGTGCGGATGCCGGTGAACAGCCACGGCAGGTTGTCCCGCAGCAGGTCGACGAAGCTGTCGATCCAGCGGCCGAGCGGTACGCGCGGGAGCTCAGGCATCGGTCGTCGCCTCCTCGCTGTGGCCGGCGCCGGTCGCTGTCGGCGCGGCGTCGGCGCTGCCCACCGCGTCCGGCCCGGTCACGCCCCCATCCGGCCCGGTCACGCCGCCATCCGCAGTGCCGGCGCTGTTCGCGTTGGCGCCGAGGGCCCGGAGCAGCACAACCCGGGGGATCACGCCGAGCAGACGGCCATCCTCGCCGACGACGGCGATCGGCATGGCGTGCTCGACGGCGAGGTCGAACAGCTCGGCCACCGGGGTCGCGGGTGCCGCAGTCGCGTAGTCGTGGCGGACGATCTCGTCGACGCGCTGGATGCCGCGGCGCGCGGCCTCGGTGACGTCGCGGTCGCTCACGGCCCCGACGAGCCTGCGGTTGCGGGCCACCACGTACATGTCGGTCATCTGCTGCTCACGCATCTCGCGCGCCGCGACGCTCGGGCCGTGGCCCGACGCGAGCGTGCCCTTCGGGTCGACCATGACCGTCTCGGCGGTGAGGATGCGCGTGCGGTCGACGTCCTGGATGAACTCCCGCACGTAGTCGGTCGCCGGGGCGCTCAGGATCTCCTCGGGTATCGCGTCCTGGACGATCTGGCCGTCCTTCATGACCGCCACCCGGTCGCCGAGGAGCATCGCCTCGTTCAGGTCGTGGGTGATGAAGACGACGGTCTTCTGCAGCTCCTGCTGCAGCTCGATCAGCTGGTTCTGCATGTCGCGTCGGATCAGGGGGTCGAGCGCGCTGAACGGCTCGTCCATCAGCAGGACGTCCGCGTTCGTCGCGAGCGCACGCGCGAGGCCGACCCGCTGGCGCATCCCGCCGGAGAGCTGGCTGGGCTTGCTCTCCTCCCAGCCGCCGAGGCCCACTTGTTGGAGCGCCGTGCGTGCACGCTCGAAGCGCTCGTCCTTGGCGACCTTCTGCACCTGGAGGCCGTAGGCGACGTTCTCGAGCACGGTGCGGTGCGGAAACAGCGCGAAGCTCTGGAAGACCATGCTGATCCGCGTGGCGCGCAGCTTGCGCAGCTCCTCCTTGCCGAGCGCGCGTACGTCCTCGTTGTCGATGTGCACGGTCCCGGCGGTCGGCTCGTAGAGCCGGTTGAGCATCCGCACCAGCGTCGACTTGCCTGACCCCGACAGCCCCATGACGACGAAGAACTGGCCCGGCTGCACCGCGAAGGAGGCGTCGATGACCGCCCCGAGGTTGCCGGTGGTGGCGTGCACCTCGTCGCGGGGTGTGCCCTCCTGCAGCAGCTTGAGTCCGCGCTCGGGGTTCGGCCCGAACACCTTGTAGAGGCCGTCGGCCTTGATGGCGGCCATCGCGCTCCCTTGATCGGTGGTCCCGAGGCGGCTTGCGCAGGGGCGTGCGTCCAGCGCCTTCCTTGCCGGTGTCAACCCGCCGCGCTTGTCCCAACCCTCACCCGTGCGGGCGGTCGCGGTGCCAGCACCTTGCATTCGACCCTAGCCGTTCAGGCGGACAGTGCAAGAATGTGCCGGCACTCAGCTGGGCCGGGGCCCGATTGCCCGCCCGGGGGGCCCTGCTGCGCTGACCGCTGTGCGTTCTGGCAGCCCCCGTGATCAGACGATCTCGCGCAGGAAGGGGTTCGCGGCGCGCTCGGCGCCGACGGTGGTCTCCGGGCCGTGGCCCGACAGGATCAGCGTGCGGTCCTCCAGCGGCAGGACCACCCGCTCGAGCGAGGCCATCTGCTGCTCCCACGATCCGCGCGGGAAGTCCGTGCGGCCCACCGAGCCGGCGAAGATGAGGTCGCCGGACAGCAGCAGCGGCTCGTCGGCGCCGGTGTCGGTGAGCAGGAACACGCTCGAGCCCGGCGTGTGCCCGGGCGTGTGCCGGGTCAGCAGGGGGCTGCCCGCGAACGCCAGCCGGTAGCCGTCGGTGAACTCCTCGAGGTGCTCGGTCGGCGGGTCCCAGTCGAGCCCGAACTGCGCCTGCAGCGCACCGGGCGGCAGGTCCCCGAACGCCCGCGCGGGGTCGTCCCACAGGTAGCGGTCGTCGCTGTGGAGCAGCACCGGCACGTCGAGCTCGCGGGCGAGCTCGGGCACCGCCCAGACGTGGTCGAGGTGGCCGTGGGTGAGCAGGATGGCCTCGCAGCGCACGCCGCGGGCGGCGAGGCGCTCGGTCACCACCGGCCCGCCGCCCTGGCCGGGGTCGACGATTACCGCGGTGCCGAGCTCGACGTCGCCGAGGATGTAGCAGTTGGCCTGCCACATGCCGAGCGCCATGCCTTCGATGAAGCGGGAGTCCTTGCCGAGCATGCCGCCAAGGCTAGCCGACGCGCGCCTTCCGGCGCGCCCGGAGCTCCGCCACCACGGCCGGCAGCACGTCGTGGACGTTGCCGAGCACCGCGTAGTGGGCGCGCGTGACCATCGGCGCCTCCGCGTCGGTGTTGATCGCCATGATCGTCTTGGCCGCCATGCAGCCCACCCAGTGCTGCGTCGCGCCGCTGATCCCGCACGCGAGGTACAGGTCGGGCGCCACCCGCGTGCCGGTCTGGCCGACCTGGTCGCTGTGGGGCCGCCACCCGTTGTTCGTCGCCACCCGCGAACAGCCCACCGCGCCGCCGAGCAGCTCCGCGAGCTCCTCGAGCACCGCGAACCCCTCGGCGCTGCCGACACCGCGGCCCCCGGCGACGACCACCGGCGCGGTGGCGAGCGACACGCCCGCGTCGTCGGTGACCCGTGCACGCACGGCGACCCGCAGCACCGCGTCGGGCAGCTGCGGCGCCACC
>SKPY01000083.1 GCA_007119305.1 Nitriliruptorales bacterium | reverse complement strand
GTCAAGGCGAACCCCGACAGCCCCCAGTGGCCCGTGCGCCAACGCGCGCTCGAGGACGGGCTGCTGCTGTACATGGCGGTGCCGCGCCTCGCACAGGAGCACCCGTTCTTCGTGCTCGACCCGGACCGTCTCGACGTCTCCGCCCGCAAGGCCACGTCGATCAAAGGCGCAAGCGCGCACGGCCGCACGGTGCCCGTCGGCCAGCTCGAGCCGGTCGACCTCGTCGTGACCGGCTGCGTCGCTGTGGACCGCGGCGGAGCACGGCTGGGCAAGGGCGGCGGGTTCGCCGACCTCGAGTTCGCGCTGGCGAGCGCGGCCGGGCTGATCGGCGAGACCACGCTCATCGTCACCACCGTGCATCCCGCGCAGGTGCTCGACGCCGGTCGCATCCCGACGACGGCGCACGACGTCCCCCTCGACCTCATCGTGACACCCGAGGAGGTGATCAGGTGCCCGCACCGCCCCGCACGCCCGCACGGCATCGTCTGGGACGAGCTCACCGCCGACAAGATCGCCGCGATCCCGCTGCTGGAGCGCCTGCGCCATGACTGATCCGGTCGCCTTCCTCGCCGCCGCACCCGAGCAGACGGGACTGTTCTGCGACTTCGACGGCACCTTGACCCCGATCGTCGACGACCCTGCGGCGTCGCGGCTCGACCCGCGCGCACGGTCGCTGCTGACCGGCCTCGCCCAGCACCTCGGGCTGCTGGCGATCGTGAGCGGCAGGCCCGCGGCGTTCTTGGGTGCCCGCGTCAGCGTGCCGGGCGCGCGCCTGCTCGGGGTCTACGGGCTGGAGCAGTGGCTCGACGGGCGCGCCGTGGTGCGCCCCGAGGCAGCGCGCTGGCGCGCCGCCGTACGCGACGCCTGCCGGCAGCTGCCCGACCTCGTGGCGCAGGTCGAGGGCGTGGCGGTGGAGGACAAGGGCCTGTCCGTCGCGGTGCACTGGCGCAACGCGGCCGATCGGCGCGCGGCGGAGCAGGCGGTCACGCAGGCGGTCGCCTCGGTCGCCGCAGAGACCGGCCTCGCCCGCGAGCCGGGCAAGCTCGTGGAGGAGCTGCGCCCGCCCGTGGACTGGGACAAGGGCACGGCGGTCCGGGCGTGCGCCGCCGACGCCGGGATCGAGCGGGTGGCCTACGTCGGTGACGACCGCGGGGATCTCGCCGCGTTCTCGGCGGTGCACGCGCTCGGAGGGGTGTGCATCGCGGTGGACCACGGCGCGGAGACGCCAGACGCGCTGCTCGAGGCCGCCGACGCGCGCGTCAACGGCCACGACGGGGTCATCGAGCTGCTCGCGGACCTCCACGCGACGCTCGCCTGAACCGCTGTCGCGCCGTCACATCCGGCGGCGCGCCACCGCAGCGCGCAGCGCCGCGCGCTGGGCGTCGAGCCACACGCCCGGCGCGCCGCGGCGCGCGGCGGTCTTCAGCACCTGGCTGCGTGCCTTGCGCTCCGCCGCGTCCATCGTGAGCGCGGTGTGCAGCGCCTCAGCGGTCTGCTCGACGTCATAGGGGTTGACGGTGAGCGGGCCCTCGCCGAGGGCGGTGGCCGCCCCCGCCGCGCGGGAGAGCACGAGCACCCCGTCGCGGTCGTTCAGGGTGGCGCCCTCCTTGGCCACGAGGTTGGTGCCGTCGATCACCGGGTTGGTGAGCAGCACGTCGTAGCGCTGCAGGGCGGCGACAACGCCCGGGTAGTCGTCGCCGACCTCGAACGTGATGCAGTCGGGACCGAAACGGCCGGCGATCCGCGTGGCCGCATCCCGGCACGCCTCCAGGTACCGCCGGTACTCCGGTACCCCCTGCCGGGAGGGGTTGAGGTTGCAGTAGTGCCACACCCGCTCGCGATGCTCGGGATAGTGCTCGAGGAGGAGCTCGAAGGCGAGCAGGCCGCGCAGGATGTTCTTCGACAGGTCGGTGCGGTCGACCCGCAGCAGGAGCTGGCGGTCGCCGATCCGCTCGTCGAGGCGGGCGCCCGCCTGCCGGGCGGCCGGCGAGGCCGCGCTGTTCGCGAGGTCGTCCTCGTCGACGCCGAGCACGAAGTCGAGCACCTGCGTGCGCCGCCCGTCGAGCACCACCTCGTCGCCGTCACGGGTCGCGCCGAGGAAGTCCTCCGCGCAGCGGATGAAGCCCCGGCACCACATCGGCGACGAGAACGCGACCACGTCGGCGGCGAGCAGCCCGCGGAGCACCCCGTGCGCGATCGTGTCGGGCAGCCGCCGCAGCTCGCCGGGGCCGACCCATGGGGTGTGGATGTAGTGCAGGATCTTCGCGTCGGGCAGGGCGTCGCGGATCACCGAGCCGGCCGTGCCCAGGTGGTAGTCCTGTAGGAAGATGTCGGCGTCGGTCTCCACCGAGGCGATGACCGCCTCGGCGACCGTGCGGTTGACCGGCAGGTAGCCGTCCGCCCAGGGCTCCGACCAGCCGCTGCCGACGGGCTCGTACGGCTCGCCCCACAGCCCGTGCACGGTGAACCACAGCAGCCGGTTGCTGACCTCGTTGTAGTAGGGGTCGAAGCGCTCGCCGACGTCGAGCAGGCGCAGGGTGTAGCGCGAGCCGTCGGCGCTGACCTCGAACGGCTTGCCCTCGTGCGCGCGGGCGACCTCGGCGTCGACGTCGGACAGGGCGACCGAGACCCATGTGCCGGGCTCGTGCTGGAGCGCGCCGCCGAGGGCCGTGACGAGGCCACCGAAGCCCCGGCGGGGATCGACGGTCCCGGCCTCGGTCTGGGCCCAGCTGACCGGGCCGCGATTGCTGGCGATGACGAGTCCACTCATGGCATTGGTCCTACCGCGTCAGACGCGCTGAGACAACTCGGGCTACCGTGGCGTCGTCGGGCGGATCGTCGAGCAGGTCGTCGAGTCCCACGGCGGCCGCGGCGAGCTCGGCGTCGTCCGGGTCGGCCCCCAGGGCGGCGAGCAGTGGCCCCGGCGTCCACCGCCGCAGCAGCCCGCACTGGATCAGGGCGCCCGCTCGGCGGCGTCGCTGGGCGAGACCGACGAGCTTGCGCTCACCCACGAGCACCTCCCCGCGCCCGCGAGTCCCATAGCAGATGTCCGCGAGGAGGCGCTGGCGCGGCGAGCCGCGGCGGGTGGCGGTGGCGGGCCCTTCGTGCACCCGCAGATCACGCACCCCCATGCTCGCCAGGGCGTCGCGCCAGGCACGCCCCACCGGCAGGAACACGCTCGTGAGGTCGCCTTCGAGCAGGGGGTGACCGGCGGGCAGGGCGACGTCGAGTGAGAGCAGGTCCGGGGTGAGCAGCACCGCCCCGCCGCCGGTGCTCCGTGACACGACCGGCAGGGCGCCGTCCAGGACCAGCCCCGCCTGGCTGCGCCCACGCACGATCGCCGTGTGCGTGCTGCGATACCAGCGCAACGTCGGCGCAGGGGCGTGGGTCAGTGACGCGAGCAGCGCGTCGCTGCCTGCCATGAGGCTGCGCGGGTCACCGACCTCGACCGGCAGCACCCGCCAGGCCGGGGCGCCCACATCTGACGCGCTCACCCTCGGGGTGTGCGGCGGCAGGCCCCGGTCACCCGATCTCCTTCACCATGCCGAACTTGTCCTCGTAGGCCGTCATGTTCGTGTTCAGCGCGCGGATGACCTTGCCGACCATCGTCGGGGCGATCTTCAGTCGGGTCACGACCTCCGCCTTCACCTTGCCCTCTTTCGCGCCCGGCAGGATCTGGCAGAAGTCGAGCGTGAACTCGTGCGGCGAATGGCTGACCACGAGGAAGTTCGCGTACACCCCGTGCTTGATCTTGTCGTCGACCGAGATCGAGATCTGCTGGTTGCCGCCGTCCGGGGTGTCGCCGCTCGGCTGGGGTGTCTGGTCGGCCATGCTCACTCCTCGGGTGTCGTCCTCGAGGCCAATCCTAGGTCACCCGCATGGCCGGTCGGCTATCCTCGGCTGGCGCGCCCTGCGGGGCGCAGGTCGTCGGGCGCTTAGCTCAGCTGGCGAGAGCGCTGCGCTTACAACGCAGAGGCCGCAGGTTCGAGTCCTGCAGCGCCCACCACCCCCCACCCCCGGCTGAGCAGCGCGTTCGCCGCGCCGTCCGCGCGCCGGGGTGGGCAGCCCCTGGGCGCAGCCGGGTCTGCGCTTGACGCCGAGTGCCCGCCCGCCAGAGTCCCGCACCGGTCTTCTCACCGTCGCCGCCCGAGCGGCGGTGAAGGACCAAGCTCGTCGCATGAAGGCGGGCCGGGGGGCGTGAGCGAGGGCACGGGCGGGCGCGGCCCGGGCTGCTGCGCCGAGCCCACGACGACGGACACCACCCGCTGGGCAGCCGCTTCGCAGCCGAGCCGATCACCGGCGGCAGCGGCGAGCTGCCCGCACCGCGCCCGGCGACCCGCAACTACTCGCCGCGCTCGAGCACGCCGACGAGCTGCTCGCCGCCGTGCTGCGTGTCCTTGTCTACGGGCGCCGGCAGCGCAGCGCCCCCGACGACTTCCCCCGCGTCGGCCGCGCCTGGCTGAGCCCGCGGGCCCGCCGCTCGCTGCACGGCACACAGCAGATCGCTCGTGTCCGCGCCG
>SKPY01000012.1 GCA_007119305.1 Nitriliruptorales bacterium | reverse complement strand
CTCCGCTGGCGACCGTGGCTCACGCGCGTGCCAGCCCAGGGCGACCGCGCCCCCCGTCAGCCCCCAGGCGGCGAGCACGGCGAGGTGGCCCAGCGCGACGCCCGTGCCGGTCGTCGCCGGGTCCAGCGGCGCGGCGAGGACCGCGACGAAGTGCCGGAGCGGCAGGACCCAGCCGACGCTGTCGAGCCAGCGGGGCGGGTCCGCTGCGAAGGCGAACAGGTCCGAGACGAACCCGACGAGCAGCACCGAACCCATCGTGACGGCGATGACGGACTGGCTGGCACGCACCAGCGCCACCACGGCGAGCCCGAGCGCGGCGAACGCCGCGACGCCGACCACCACCCCGAGGAGCAGGGCGGCGAGTCGGCCCACGTCGAGCGCGAGACCGTAGGCGAGCGCACTAGCCGTGAGCAGGAGGGCGACGCTGGCCACCGCGACCCCGACCGCGGTGCCGACCCGGCCAGCGAAGTACGCCCACGCGGGCAGCGGCGTGCCACGCAGCCGTTTGGTGACGCCGCGCTCGCCCGCGACCGCGACGCTGTGCGGCAGCATCACGAACGCGGCCATGACGGTGGCGAACGCCGCCGCCGGCGGCACGAGCGTGCCGATCAGCCCCGGGGCGGCGGCCGCGTCGAAGGGCACCAGCCCGGCGGTCAGCGCGGTCATGACGAGAAACAGCAACGGCAGCGCGAGGGTGACGAGCGCCGTGACGGGGTTGCGCAGGAGGTCGCGGGCGGCGTAGCCGAGCTGGCCGGCGAGCAGCGCCCCGGCCCCGGGACGTGGCGCCGTCGGCTCCGGACGGGTGCGCAGCTCAGCCATCGTCCGGCCCGCCGGCATCCGCGACGAGGTCGAGGTAGGCGTCTTCGAACGAGCGCGCGACCGTCGTGAGCCCCTCGAGCTCGAACCCCCGCTCGACAGCCCACCCGGACAGCAGGTGCAGGTCGCGTGTCGGCGCATCCGAGCGCACCTCGACGCTGTCGCCCGCCACGCTCACCGCGCCGGACACGGCCGGGAGGTCCGCCGCTGCCGCCCCCACCGGCAGGCGGAACGCCACGACCGCCGGGCCGCCGGCGCCTGCCACGAGCTCCTCGGGCGTGCCGAGGGCCACCAGCCGGCCACCGGCGATCACCGCCACCCGGTCCGCGAGGTAGCGGGCCTCCTCCATGTAGTGGGTGGTCAGCACGATCGTCTTGCCGACCGCGCAGAGCCCGGCCACCACGTCCCAGGCCTGGCGCCGGGCCGAGGGGTCGAACCCGGTCGTCGGCTCGTCGAGGAACAGCAGGTCGGGATCGCCGACCAGGCCGAGCCCCAGGTCCAACCGCCGGCGCTGCCCGCCCGACAGCGACTTCGTGCGCGCGTCACGCTTGTCCTCGAGGCCCACGAGCGCGATGACCTCGTCGACCGACCGCGGCCGCGGGTACAACCCGGCGTACAGCCGCAGCAGCTCCACGACGCTGAAGTCCTCGTCCATGCCGGCCTCCTGGAGCACGATCCCGATGCGCTCGCGGAACGCCCGGCCGCCCGTCTGCGGGTCGAACCCCAGCACGGACACCTCGCCGGCCGTCCGTCGCCGGTGGCCTTCGAGGATCTCGACGGTTGATGTCTTGCCGGCGCCGTTGGGTCCGACGACGGCGAACACCTCGCCCTCGTCCACGGCAAAGCTCAGGCCGTCGACCGCACGCAGCGCGCCGTAGTCCTTGACCAGGTCCTTCACGATCACCGCCGCCACGACAACTCCTCCGCTGATCGGCGCCGCCGGTGGGCACCGCTGGTTGCGCACCACTCGTGGGTGCCGTTGGTGGGTGCAACTGCCTGGGTGCCACTGGTGGGCGCGCACACACAACCCGACCAGGTAACCGGGGCTGCAACGAGCCGACCAGGGCCCTCCGACCCGCCCCCGGTGCCCGCTGGACCCGTGGGCCGGCCGGCGCTCGACCTGCGCCGCCGGGCGACCTGCGGTATCGTGACCGCACCGCAGACCACCATCTGCTTCCCCACCCGGGCGGTTAGCTCAGGGGGAGAGCGCTTCCTTGACACGGAAGAGGTCAGAGGTTCAAATCCTCTACCGCCCACCACACGCGCCTTGCTGACACCCCGCGCGGTCGCGGTGAGCCCCCACCGCGTCCAGCCCGCCAGCACAGCACCCGGCGCCGGCGCGAGCGGTGGGGGCCAGGGTCCAGGGCCTACCGGTGCGGTGCGGGCAGCAGCGGCAGGCGGACGACGAAGCGGGCGCCCTCGTCGCTGTCGGCGAGCGCGAGCGTCCCGCGGTGGGCCTGCATGATCCCCCGGGAGATGTACAAGCCGAGTCCGGTGCCCGGCGCGGTGGCGCCGAGGCGGGCGAAGGGCGCGAACAGCTCGTGGCGGCGGTGCGGGGGGATGCCGGGACCACAGTCGGCGACCTCGACCTCGCCGTAGCCGTCGCGAGCGCGCACGGTCACCGTGATCGGAGAGCCGTCGGGGGTGAACTTCGCGGCGTTGGACAACAGGTTGGTGAGCACCTGGCGCAGCCGGATCGGATCGGCGCGCACCCGCGGGTCGTCGGTGGTCACGAGCGTGATGTCACGGGCCGAGGAGGCGACCATGTCGTCGGCTGTCTCCCGGACCAGCCCGGCGAGGCTGACCGGACGGCAGGCGAGGTCCAGCGCGTTGGCGTCGATGCGGTTGACGTCGCCGAGCACGTCGACGAGGGCCCGCATCTGGGCGGCGTTGCGCGCCACCCGCTCGAAGTAGTCGCGCCGCGCGGCGTCGTCGAGGTCGCCCCAGGCGCTCAGCAGCGCCTTGCTGAACCCTTCGACGACGATCGCCTGGTTGCGCAGCTCGTGGACGATCGTCGGGATCGTCGGGGAGGCCCCCCGGGGCTCGGCCGGCGCCCGCTGCGACGCGGCCTCGGACACCGGCTCGGCAGGCGCCTGCGCACCGCAGACCTCCCGGATCTTCGCCGCGATCGCGGGCATGGCCGTGCCCTTCGGGACGTAGGCGTGCGCACCGCGGCTCAACGCCTCGTTGGCCGTCACCGACGCCTCGAACCCGCTGAGCACGATGATCTTCGTGTGCGGGCTCACGCGGCGGACCTCGGGGATGGCCTGCAGCCCGTCCATCCGCGGCATGGCGAGGTCGAGCAGCAGGGCGTCGGGGGTGAGCTGCTCCGCTGCAGCCACCGCCTCGACGCCGTCTGCGGCCTCGCCCACGACCTCGAGCCCCCGTTGCAGCTCGAGGGCCATGTGCAGCAGCTCGCGGACGTCGGGTGTGTCGTCGGCGATCAGCACCCGCAGCGGGGTGGTCACGGGCGGACCTCGTCGTCGTCGTGGCGCACGATCGCGGGCTCGCTGCGGACGAGGTCACCGGCCTGCAAGCGGGGCGCGGTGTCGAGCTCGCCGAGCAGCTGGCTGACGAGGTCGCGCGCCGACGCGAGCGTGGTGTCGAGCAGGGTGGTCGCCCGCTCGACCTCGCCCAGCTCCAGCGCCATGCGCGCGGACGTGAGGCCTTGGACGACACCGTCGTTGAGCTCGAGCGCCTGGCGTTTGCGGAGACGGTCCGCAGCCAGCTGTCGGGCGTTGGCCTCCGCGCGCTTGCGCTCGGTGGCATCGCGCACCGCCGCCGCCACGACGGGCCCGCGGGCGGTCACCAGCGGAGCGAGGCTGATGTCGACGGGGAACTCGGTCCCGTCGGCGCGCAGGCCGAACAGCTCGAGGCCCTCGCCCATGGCGCGGTTCCTCGGGCGCGCACGGTAGCCCGCGCGATGCTCCTCGTGGCGTGCGCGGAAGCGCGCGGGCAGCAGCAGCTCGATGGGTCGCCCGAGCAGGTCGCCGCGCGCGTAGCCGAACAGCTGCTCGGTCTGACGGTTCACGCGGACGATCGTCCCCGGTGCGTCGACGAGCAGCAGCGCGTCGGGGGACACCTCCAGGAACGTCTGGAACTCGTGTTCGTCGATCTGCTGGGGTTCGTCGGTCACGCGGCGCTTCCTGTCCGTCAGCCGTCCCGGCAGCCCGCGACCACGCACCGGGCCGGACGGTCCGGGGCCGTGCTCGGCCACGGCCTACGTACCGCATTCGCAGGGGGCTGCCCTCGTCACGGCCTGTGTACCGCATTCTGCGCGCCGTGCCCAGGCCCCTCACCCTGGTGCGGGCCGTGCCCGCGCCCGTGCACCGCGTTGACGGTCCGGCCTCCTGCCGAGACACTGCGCGCCGTGGGAGTCCTCGAGCGGGCGGCAGGCAGCGGCGCCGGCACCTCGGCACCGTGAGTGCGCCGCTGTGGGACGAGCCCGGCTGGGATCCGCTGCCGGCGCTCGCCCGCTCGGTCACCACCGAGGTCTGCGTCGTCGGTCTCGGCGTCGGCGGCCTGTCGGCCGCTTTGGAGCTCGCCAGCCGCGGCCACCAGGTGGTCGGGCTCGACGCTGCGAGCGTCGGGGCCGGTGCATCGGGGCGCAACGGGGGCTTCCTGCTCGCCGGGCTGGCGGACTTCCACCACCGGGCCGCGTCCGACCTCGGGCGGGCGAGGGCGGCGGCGCTGTACCGCCGCACGCTCGACGAGCTCGACCGCGCG
>SKPY01000006.1 GCA_007119305.1 Nitriliruptorales bacterium | reverse complement strand
GGTAGGGCTCGGGGTGCGGCTTGCCGTGGCGGACGTCGCCGGCGGTGACGAGCACCGGGGGCTGCGGCAGGCCCGCCGCGGCGATCCGGCTGAGCGCGAGCCTTCGCGGCCCGGAGGTCACCACCGCCCAGGTGCCGCTCGGCAGGGACGCGAGCAGGCGCTGTGCGCCGGGCAGCGCGACCGTGTCACCGGGGGCGTCGACGTGGCCGTTCTCCAGGACCTGCGTCTCCGCGGCCGCGTCGAGGTGCGGCGTCAGGGCCTGGATCACCTCGATGCTGCGGCGCCCGTGCGCGTAGGCGACCACCGCGTCGGTGTCGAGGCCGTGGCGTTCCGCCCAGCCGTGCCAGGCGCGCGCCACCGCCGCGGTGGAGTCCACGAGCACGCCGTCGAGGTCGCACAGCAGGACCCGCACGGCGATGTCGAACGTGCCGGCCACCTCCGCGCCCGGGCTCACGACAGGCCCGGCACCCGGGTGCGGTAGCGGGCGAACAGCTCTGCGTTGCGCGCCTGGCCCCCCTCGACGTTGGCGCTGGTCCACAGCGGCAGGCGCACCCCCGCCGCCTGCGCGCGGTCGGCGAGCCGTGCGAGCAGCAGGTCCCAGCAGAAGACGGACACGAGCGAGGACAGCGCTGCGGTGTGCGTGCCGTCGGCGGGGTAGGCGGCGTCGCCCGGCGGCACGAGCGTGTCGATCACGCTGGTGGCCACGTCCCCGAGCTTGGCCGACGCGCGTTGCGGCGCCGCGCGCATGTGCGCGACCGACACGAGCGCGACCACCGGCGCCCCGGCGTCCCGCAGCCCCTGGGCGAGCTCGACCGGGAACGGGTTGATCCCAGAGTTGGAGAAGATGACGCCGACGTCCTGGTCGCCCACGTCGACCTGGGCGAGCAGCGTCGTGGCCAGGCCCTCAACCCGTTCCAGCAAGGTGCTCGCGCGTGCGCCGTGCAGCGGCAGCAGGCCCGGGTGCACCAGCGGGTGCACGCACGCCAGCCCGCCGGCGCGGTAGAAGGTCTCCAGGACCAACGCGAGCGAGTGCCCCGAGCCGGCGGTGTAGACCAGCCCGTCGGCGCGCACGACGTCGAGCAGCAGGTCGGCGACCTGCTCGAGCGTGTCGGCGTTCGCGGACTCAACCCGGGCGAGATGCGCGCGCAGCGCCTCACCGAACTGCCCTGCGTCCTCAACCTCCATCGCCGATCCCTTCTAGTAGCCCGCGCGCCTCGTCGTCGCTGGCGGCTGCACGCAGCTCGTCGTCGAGCCCGCCGATCAGTGCGCCGGCCAGGGCGCTGAGCATGCCGACATGCTGGTCCGCATCGGGGGAGCCGAACGCGAACACGACGTCGACCGGGTCGTTGTCGTCGTGGCCGAACCGCACGGGCTCGGTGAGGGTCACCGCGGCGAGGCACACCCGCCTGACCCCGTCCTCGGGGCGGGCGTGCGCGAGCGCCAGCCCCGGCGCGAGGACGATGTAGGGGCCGTGCTCCTCGACCATCTCGACGCAGCGCCGGGTGTAGCGGGGCTCGACCGCGCCGGCGTCGACGAGCGGCTGGCAGGCCGCCTCGATGGCCGCCTGCCAGCCCGTGACCACGACGTCCACGCGAGCCGCGAGCACCGCCTGGGTCAGCTCAGCCATCCGACTTCTTGGAGCCGCTCGGCGAGCTGCTCGCGCAGCGCGTTTTTGTCCATGAAGTTCGTGACCGTCACCACGACGGGAGCGACGCCCTCGAACTCGCCGGTGTGCAGCCCCTGGCCGATGATGACGTCTGCGTTCATGCTGCGCGCCGAGGAGACGTCGGTGGCCTCGACCTTCGCCGCGACACCGAGGTCTTTGAGCGCCTCCTCGGCGGTCATGCGCAACATGAGGCTGCTGCCCATGCCCACGCCGCACACGGTCAGCACGCGCAGCGGATCACGCGTCATCGGGGGGTGCTTTCCGGCTTGGGGGCGTCTCCTTCAGGTCCCTTGTCAGCCGGCGGCGCTTGCGCGTCCGGCCGTTCGAAGGGCGCGCTGTCCGAGATCGGCTCGGACACGACGTCGATGTGGTGCCGCTTGATCATGACGAGCCACACGGCGAAGACGATGGCGATCACCGCAGGCACGATCCACAGCGCCGCCGGACCGAGGCCGGCGACGATGGAGCCGATCCCCATCATCACCCAGATGAGGATGTACCAGTCGGGGTCGGCGAGCGTGGCGAGCTCGGGGGCGGTGTCCGACAGCATGCCCCACGTCACGGCCTGGCCGATCGCCAGGAACAGGCCGTTGATGGAGCCGCCGAGCACCGCGCCGCGCCAGCCGGCGACCGCGTTGCCGAACACGCCGGCAGCACCGCCGGGGAAGAACAGCATGATCATCGGCGGCACGAGCACGAACCAGCCCGCCGCGGCGAACACGCCCATGAAGATGAGGAACACGATCGTGCCGGACACGAAGCCCAGCATGACCGCCGTGGGGGCGAAGGGGAACACCGTCGGCGCGTCGAGGGCGGGACGCGACCCGTGGATGACCTTCTCGCTGACACCCTTGAACGCGGGCACGATCTCCGCCAGGAACATCCGCACGCCGAACAGCAGGATCGCGATGCCGGCGGCGAAGCGCAGCGCGGCGATGAACGACCACACCCACGGGCTGATGTCGGCGTCGTAGGCGGCGGCCTGCTCGGCGAGCACCTCCGCGTCGGCGAAGATGGCCGCGACCACGACGATGATGCCGAGCACGAGCGCCGTGGAGACGTTGATGTCCTTGAAGAACGTCAGCTGCTTGGGCAGGACCAGCCGCTCGGTGTCGTGCTCCTCCTTGGTGCCGACGAAGCGGCCGAGCTTGGCGGCCAGGAAGCAGGCTGCGGAGCTCGTGTGCCCGTAGCCCCAGTCGTCCGAGCCGATGACCTTCCGCATCAGCGGGGCGATGTACAGCGGCTGGATCGTCCAGTAGGCCGCGACCACGATCGCGCCGGCGAGCACGAGCATCCAGGTGTCGACGTCGCCGAACACCTGCACGAGCGCGGCGGCGGCCACGACCGAGATCCAGAACATCAGGTGCCCGGTCAGGTACACGTACCGGGTGCGCAGCAGGCGGACCGCGACCACGTGCACGATGAACGCGACGGTGATGATCAGCGCGACGGCGCTGCCGTACTCACCGAGGAAGTCGCCCAGCGTGCGCTCGGCCGCCGGCGGGTCGAGCCCGACGGCGCTCGCGACGATGGTCTGGAAGGCGACCAGGCCCTGGACGAAGACGTCGATGCCGATGAACAGGATCACCACGCCGACGGTGGCGCGTAGCGCGCCGGCGACGGTGTCCTCGACGGGTTTGCGCTGCAGGATGAGGCCGACGAGCGTGATGAGGCCGATCAGGATGGCGACCTCGTTGAAGATGTTCGTTGCGATCCACTCGAGTGCATTCGTGAGCAAATCCACCGCTTGCACGCTCCTCTCATGAGCGGGGAGCGGCCACCCGGGACACTGACCCGTGCTCCGGGTCGCCTCCCCGTGTCGGTGCTACCGCACCCAGTGCGCACCGGCTAGGGCCGGGAGGCCCGCCACCCGCACCCGATCGTCCCGATGGCCCCCCGCCGCTGCTCGCCCGGCCACGCGCGCCGAGAGCAGGACTGCGGTCCTGCTGCGGCAGGGACTGACGCCCCCTTCACGCGGGTCCGTCCGCGCCCTACGGTGACGACGTCCGAGCACGACGGGGCGGTTGCGGCGCCCGCCGAGGCGCCGGCGCAGACCCGGTGTGGTGCCACCGACCCGGCTTTGCGAGAGCGAGGAGGAGGGTGAGGAGCATGGCAAGTGAGCTGTCCCGCTGGGAGCCGATGCGCGAGCTGTCGAACCTGCGCGACGAGATGGAGCGGATGTTCCGTCAGGCGTTCGGCGGCGAGGTCGACGAGACCTCGCTTGCGGGCGCGTGGTCTCCGGCGCTCGACGTCGAGGAGACCGAGGACGCGTTCGAGATCCACCTCGAGGCGCCGGGCATCAAGCCCGACGACATCGAGCTCACCCTCGAGGAAGGGGTGCTGACCATCAGCGGTGAGCGCAGGTTCTACGCGGACAAGTCCGAGGAGGGCTTCCGGCGGGTCGAGCGCCGGTTCGGGCGCTTCCACCGGGCGTTGCGGCTGCCCGCGCCGGTCGACGCGGCCAAGGTCGAGGCCACCTACCGCGACGGGCTGCTGTCGGTGCGCGTGCCCAAGGCGGAGGCGGCCAAGCCGCGCAAGATCGAGATCAAGCCGACGTAGCCCGACCTGCTCAGCACTGCCATGACGGTCGCTGGCGCGACCGCCACAACCGGATGTACGGAGAATGCGACCGCGGCGCTGGCGCTTGGGTCGCATTCCCTTCTCAGCACCTCATGGGGCCTGACGGCCCCGCCCCGGAGGATGAGAATGCGGGTGGCGCCGTCTCAGTCGTCGGTTGCCTGTAGTGCCTCAGAGCCTGTGGCTCAGCATGACGCGGGAGCCTGCTAGGAACCCCCGATTGTTGCCTCGAGCACGCGTGTCAGACTCTTTGACCGGTTCGGGCTCCCGGGACGGCGCCGACCCGTATCCGTTCCGATCCACGG
>SKPY01000243.1 GCA_007119305.1 Nitriliruptorales bacterium | reverse complement strand
TTGCGGGCCGCGTAGAACGCGATGCCCACGACCAGCAGCAGGTACAGGGAGAACGAGGCCACCATGAGCGGGTCGACCTCGACGACGACGTCGACCTGTGCGAGCAGAGGAGTCATCGGCAATCACCAGTTCCTTGACTTCGCCACGGTGAAGCCCGCGACGGCGAGCACGAGGATCAGCACCGGGAAGACGAACATCATGAACTCGAACATGGCACTCCTTTCAGATGAGCTGGATGCCGGAGAGAGCCGCGATGCGCTCTTCGGCCAGGCGATCTGCTGCCTCCAGGTAGGAGATCTGCTCACGGTCGGCGAGCGCGAAGACCTCGCGGATGCGGTCGCCGATGCGTCGGACGTTGCGCATGGCCCGCTCACGCTGCAGGCCACCCTTGCGGTAGCGGTCGGTGTCGAGGATGGTGCCGCCCGAGTTGGCGATGTAGTCGACCGCGTAGACGATGCCGCGGCGCTCCAGCTCGGTGGCGTGGTGCGGCTCGGCGAAGATGTTGTTGGCCGAGCCGGCGACGACCCGTGCGCGCAGGCGTGGGACGGTGTCGTCGTTGATCACGCCGCCGAGCGCGTATGGAGCGAAGATGTCGACGTCGAGGTCGTAGACGTCCCCGGCGGGGACCGCCTCGACGCCGTGGGCGGCGCTGTGCGCTTCGATGCGGCGGGGGTCGATGTCGGTGACGATGACCTTCGCGCCGGCGTCGAGGAGCAGCGGTAGGGCGTGTGACCCGACCGCGCCGAGCCCCTGCAGCGCGACGGTCCGGCCGTTCAGGTCGGGGCTGCCCCAGGCGCGCTCGGCGCATGCGCGCAGCGCCTCCACCGAGCCCAGGGCGGTGGCCGGAGCGATGTCGCCGACGCCGCCGCAGTGCTCGGGCAGGGTGACGACGTGATCGGTCTCGGTGAAGATCGTCTCCATGTCGTCGAGGGTGGTGCCGACGTCCTCGCCCGTCTGGTACTCACCCCCGAGGTGGTCGATCATCCGCCCGAACGCGCGCAGGAGCGCTTCGGACTTGCCGGTCGCGGGATCGCCGATGATGACCGCCTTGCCGCCGCCGAGGTTCACGCCGGCGGCCGCGTACTTGTAGGTCATGCCCCGGGCGAGGCGCAGGGCGTCCATGATCGCGTCGCGTTCTGAGTCGTACGTCCACATGCGCACCCCGCCCGTGGCCGGGCCGAGGGCGGTGGAGTGGATGGCGATCACCGCCCGGAGGCCGGTGTCGGTGTCGTTGCACAGGTGCAGGCCCTTGAAGCGGTACCGCTGCATGTAGTCGAGGATCGGGGCGTCCATGCGCATCTCCTCTCGTCCGGCCGGGTCCGGGCCTCACATGGCGGTGTAGCCCCCGTCGACCATCAGCACGGCGCCCGTCACGTACGAGGCGGCGTCCGAGGCCAGGAACACCACCGGGCCCACGAGCTCCTCGGGTCGGCCCCGGCGGCGCATCGGGGTGAAGGTGATGACCTGCTCCTGCTTCTCCTCGCGGCCGTGCTCGTCGCCGGCCCCGCGCATGATGTTGTCGAAGTAGCCGGGCCCGACGGCGTTGACGCGGATCCCGTGCTCGGCCCACTCGACCGCCATGACGCGGGTGATCTGGTTGATGCCGCCCTTGGCCGCGGCGTAGGCCGTGAGGCCGTGGATGCCCACGAGCGCGGCGATCGAGGAGTTGTTGATGATGGCGCCCCCGCTGCCCTGCGCGATCATCTGGCGCGCCGCGAGCTGGGAGCAGTTGAAGTAGCCCTTGAGGTTGATGTCGAGGATCTGGTCCCAGTGCTCCTCGGCCACCTCCTCGGCCGGCTCGATGATGTCGATGCCGGCGTTGTTGACGAGGATGTCGAGCCGGCCGAACTCGCTGACCGTGGCATCGACGAGGCGGCGGCAGCTCGCCCGGTCGGCGGTGTCGACCGCGGCCGCGAGCGCCCGGCCGCCGGCGGCCGTGATCTCCTTGGCGGTCTGCTCGGCTTCCTCGACGGTGCGACTGCACGTGGTCACCGCCGCGCCGGCCCCGGCCAGCCCCTGCGCCAGCGCTTTGCCGAGCCCCCGGCCGGAGCCGGTGACGATGGCGACGCGGCCCGCCAGGTCGAACAGCCGGTCTGTCATGGCTTCCTCCGTGGGATACCCTGCTGTATACCGTCTGGTATACATACCTACGCGAAGGACCCGGAGTCTGTCAAGGGGGGCAGGTTGCGACGGTCGGCCCGGAGCGGTTCGCCTGGTCGGCCGTCGGGACGCTGCGAACCGTGCGGGGGGTGACGATGAGGATGAGCCTTGCCGAGCAGGTGTACCGCACGCTGGAGGCGGCGATCGCAGATGGGCGGTGCCGCCCGAACCAGCGGTTGGTCGAACAGGACATCGCCAGGGATCTCGGGATCAGCCGGACCCCGGTGCGCCAAGCCCTGCAGCGGCTCGCTGCAGAGGGCTTCGTCAGCAGTGCGCGCCAGGCCTGGACGGTGCGCGAGCACACCCGCAACGAGATCGAGCAGCTGTTCGAGGTCCGCATCGCGCTGGAGAGCCATGCTGCCCTGCTCGCGGCCGAGCGCATCACCCGCGCAGAGCTCGACGCGCTGCAGGAGGTGCACGAGCGCTCCTTGACGTGCGTGGATGCAGCGTCTCGGGCCGAGCTCGTGCAGCGCAACAGCGAGTTCCACAGCGGCGTCCTGCGCGCCGCCGCCAACCCTCCGCTGGAGGACCTGGCCCGCCAGTACCACCGCCACTACTTCAACCAGCGGACCGCGCGGCAGTACTCGGACGAGCAGGCCACGACCGCGCTCGCCCAGCATGGCCAGATCCTCGACGCGCTGCGGGACCACGACGGCTGTCGCGCACGTGCGGCGGTGATCGCGCACCTCGAGACGAGCCGCGAGGCCGCCCTCCAGACCGCACCCGGGTAGCCGGCCGGGCAGCGCCGCCGCGCGGGAGGGGTCCGTGGCCTGGGGCACGCAGCAGGCCCCGGTGCTGCGGGCGGGTGACCCGCCGGGTGACTAGCATCGTCGGCATGGTCCGGACCGAAGGTGGCGCGAGGCGACCCTGGGCGCCCGCGCACCCCGGGCTGCTCGCGGCGCGCGTGGCGGCCGGCTGCCTCGTCGTCGCTGGGGTGGCCGCGCAGGTCGTTCGTCCCCTCGCTCCCGACATCGGTCCGGTGCTGGACCCCACGACCTGGTTCGACGCCGCGCATCTCGCGCGGGTGCAGGAGTACCGCGGGCCCCGGTACGCGGCCGCCGTCCTCACGCTGGTGCTCCGCCTCGCCGTCCCCCTGGCCCTGGTGCTGACCCGCCCCGGACGGCGCCTGGTCGAGCGGGCGGTCCAGCGGCTGTCGCACCGCCCGGGTCTGGCCGCAGGGCTGCTGGTGGCGGGGGCGCTGGCGGCGACCGACGTCGTGCTCTTCCCGCTCGCGTACTGGTTCGGCTTCGTGCACGAGGGCGCGTTCGGCTTCCGCACGCAAGGCTTCGGCGGCTGGCTGTACGACTGGTTCGTCGGTCGCGCCCCCGCGTGGCTGGCGGCGCTCGCGCTCGTCCCGGCCGCCTATGCCCTCGTGCGCCGGCTGCCGCGCGCGTGGCCTGCCGTGGCGGGACTGCTCATGAGCGCGCTCATCGCCGTGGTCGTCATGGCCTCGCCGCTGGTGCTCGAACCGCTCTCGTTCCGCTTCGAGCCCCTGCCGGAAGGCCCGCTGCGCGTGGAGATCGAGCGCCTGCTCGAGCGCGCGGGCCAGCCGGTTGACGAGATCGTCGTCGCGGACGCGAGCCGCCGCACGACCAAGCAGAACGCCTACGTCTCGGGGCTCGGGACGACACGCCGGGTCGTCCTCTACGACACGCTGGTGGAGCAGCGGCCCCCTGCCGAGGTCGGGGTGATCCTCGCGCACGAGCTCGGCCACGACGCGCACGCCGACCTCGCCCGCGGCGTGGCCGCCGGCGGCGCGGCGGTCATCGCGCTCTGCTACCTGCTCGCGGCGGTCCTGCGCGCTGCGAGCCGGCGCGGCCGCCTCGAGGGTCCGGCGGATCCCCGCGGGGCCGTGCTGGCCCTGGCGCTGGTGATCGTCTTGGACGTGGCGTCGCAGCCGGTTGAGATGTGGCTGTCGCGGAGGGCCGAGGCGGCAGCCGACTACGCTGCCCTCGAGCTCACACAGGATCCCGAGACCTATCTCGCCAGCAAGCAGCAGCTCGCCCGTGCGAACCTGTCAGATCCCCTGCCGCCGCGCTGGGCGTACCTGATGTGGTCGTCCCACCCCGCCATGGCGGAGCGGCTCACCATGGGGGAGCGCTGGCCGTTCACCGAGCCCTAAGTTCGGCAGCGGGTGTTGGTGGGATAGGCCCAACCTGCTGCTCGAAACCCGACCCCGTCACCTCATGCAGGTGACGGGGTCGCGTCCGTCACTCACACCGCACCCGCGAGAGCGGCTGCGGCTGGATCGGTTGCGGCCTCGAACGACCCGCGCCCACCCCCACGACCCGAAGGGCCTTGCTGTGCGGGTTCGGTCTCACCGGGTCTCGGCTCGCCGTTTTGCGTCTCCCCGCGTATCGAGGCGACGTCACGTTCATCATGCTGGTCGCGCAGGAGGCGTTG
>SKPY01000064.1 GCA_007119305.1 Nitriliruptorales bacterium | reverse complement strand
CAGGAGCGGGTCGCCAAGGCGCAGGCCGACGGGGTGTTCGACAGCCACGTCGTGCCGATGAGCGTCTGGTCCGACGAGGGCTGGCGCGTGGTGGCCACCGACGAGCACCCACGTCCGGGCACCACGCTGGCGGACCTGGCCACGTTGAAGGCCCCGTTCCGCCCGGGCGGTCGGGTGACCGCCGGCAACGCGGCCGGGTTGAACGACGGCGCGGGCTGCGTGCTGCTCACGAGCCGTGAGGCCGCCGACGACATGGGCCTGACCTACGTCATGCGCCTGGTCGACTACGCCTTCGTCGGCGTGGAGCCCGAGACGATGGGCTACGGCCCGGTGCCCGCCACCGAGAAGCTGTTCGCCAAGACCGGCCTCGGGATCGACGACATCGACGCGGTCGAGATGAACGAAGCGTTCGCGGTCCAGTGCGTGGCGTTCCTGAACCACTTCGGCCTCGACCTGGACAGCGACAAGGTCAACCCGTATGGCGGCGCCATCGCCCTCGGCCACCCGCTCGCGATGAGCGGTGCCCGCCTCACCCAGCAGCTGGCGCACCGTTTCCGTGCCGATGACAGCATCCGCTACGGCATCACGACGCTGTGCATCGGGCTCGGCATGGGCTGCACGGTGCTGTGGGAGCGCGTGTAGCGCTGCGTCGGATGCCAGCGACGCGCCCCGGTCGCCCTCTCGCGAAGGAGTCATGACATGAGCGACAACGAGATCTACACCCGCTTCAAGCTGCAATGGTTCGAATCGCCGCGCGCCGGCCGCCTCGCCCTGGTCACCATGGACAACGGCGAGGATCACCGCAAGCCGAACACCTTCGGCCGCAAGGCGCTCGAGTCGCTGCACGCCACGCTCGACGAGGTCGAGGCCGCCGACGACTGCAAGGGCCTGCTGCTCACCGGCAAGCCCTTCATCTTCGCTGTCGGCGCGGACCTGAACGAGTTCGCCCACGTCGACACCCCCGAGAAGGGACGTGCGGCGAGCAGCGGGGGTCACGAGGCGTTCCTGCGGCTGCACCGCCTGCCGTTCCCAACCCTGGCCGCCATCAACGGCGCGGCCCTGGGCGGTGGCCTGGAGATCGCGCTCGCCTGCGACTACCGCACCCTGTCGACCGGTGCCGCGCCGATCGCGTTCTCCGAGGTGTTCCTGTCGATCCTGCCCGGCTGGGGCGGCACCCAGCTCGCGCCCAGATTGATCGGCGCGCCGAACGCGCTGCAGGTGATCATCCACAATCCGCTGAACCAGAACCGAATGCTGAAGCCGAAGGAGGCGTTCGAGCTCGGCCTCGCTGACCGCCTCATCGCCTCGGTGGACTTCATGGACGCGTCGGTCGCGCTGCTCGAGCGCCTCGTCACCGGCGCGGAGACGATCGAGCGTGCCATCCCGTCGGCCGACGACCTCGACGAGGCGCTCGCGAACGCCCGCGCGTTCGCCGACGACAAGGTGCACGGGGCCACGAACGCCCCCTACCACGCCATCGACCTCATCGAGTTCGCGGCGCGGGGCGGAGACCTCGAGGAGGGCCTCAGCAGGGAAGCCGACGCGATGGCCGAGCTCATCCCCTCGCGGCAGGCGCAGGCCTCCGTCTACAGCTTCAACCTCACCCAGCAGCGGGTGAGGCGCCAGCCCGGCAAGCCCGACGCGCAGGCGCGACCGGTCGGCAAGGTCGCGATCGTCGGCTCGGGGCTCATGGGCGCGCAGGTCGGCGCGCTGTTCCTGCAGCGCTACGAGGTCCCGCTGGTGATGAAGGACATCGACGAGCGTGTCCTCGCGTCGGCACGCGAGCACATCGAGGGCGAGCTGGACAAGCGTGTGCAGCGGGGCCGGCTCGATGCGGGCAAGGCCGGCTTCCTGAAGTCGCTCGTGACCTACACGACCGACTACGCCCCGCTCGCCGGCAGCGACTTCGTGCTGGAGGCCTCGCCCGAGCGCATGGGCATCAAGCAGGCGATCTTCGCCGACGTCGAAGCGGTGGTGGACGAGGGCGCGGTGCTCGCCACGAACACGTCGTCGTTGTCGGTGTCGGAGATGGCCGCCGACCTCGGGCACCCCGAACGGGTCGTCGGGTTCCACTTCTTCCACCCGGTTGCGATCATGCCGCTGCTCGAGATCGTCCGCGCGGAGCAGTCCAGCGACGAGGCGCTGGCCACCGCGTTCGAGGTGTCCAAGACGCTCAGGAAGTCGGGTGTGCTGTGCAAGGACACCCCCGCGTTCATCGCCAACCGGCTGCTCATGCGCTTCAACGGCGCGGCGATCGCGGCGCTGTCCAACGGCAACGACTTCGCCGAGATCGACGACGCGATCAAGGAGCTCGGCCTGCCGATGGGTCCCTTCGAGCTGCTCGGCTTCAGCGGGGTCAAGGTCGCCTTCCACACCGCCGAGACGCTGCATGCGGCGTTCCCCGACCGCTTCCCGCTCGACGAGACGTTCCGGCGGATCGCCGAGAGCGACGTCGAGGGCATCTACGACTACGCGCAGGGCCGCGTGCCCTACGACGAGGTCGCGGCCGCGGTCGTCGTCGAGGAGGGGGCTGAGCGGCTGACCGGCGACCAGATCCGGGCCCAGGCCCTCGAGGCAGTGGCCGAGGAGGCGAAGGTCATGCTCGACGAGGGCGTGGTCCACGATGCCCGCGACCTCGACACCGCGCTGCTGCTCGGGGCGGGCTGGCCGTTCTTCATGGGCGGCCCGTGCCGCTACGCCGACGACACCGGGCTGTCCGAGAAGCTGTTCGGCACCCGCCTCGTCGCGGCCGAGGATCGGGCCTTCGCCTAGGGGACCGCCAGCCGCAGCGGCCGCAGCCCCGAGCCGCCGGGGAAGCGGCGCTCGTGTGGGACGGCGACAGGCCGCCGACGAGTGCGGCGCTGGTCACAGCCTGGCTCCTTGCGTCGCGGCGGCGCGGAAGACGACGACGTCCTCGTCGCGTTCGCCCGGCGCGAGCAGCCCGCGTTCTTCGAGCGCGTCGGCGCGGGCTGACAGCAGCGGACCGAGCGGGCCGCGCTCGCGGACGGCGACGTCGCCGCGCAGGCCTGCCGCGTCCATGCGCGCCAGGGTGGCCTCGACGCCGCAGACCGAGGAGTGCAGCAGGAGCAGGACGCCTCCGGGCGCGAGGTGCGCGGGGGCGCCGTCGATGATCCGGTCGAGGAACCGGCGGCCGTCAGGCCCGCCTTCCCAGGCGCGGGCGGCGCCCCGCGCGGGGGCCTCGGCTCCTGGCAGGTACGGCGGGTTCGTGGCGATGAGGTCGAAGCGGAGCCCGGCGACCGCTGCGTAGAGGTCGCCGCGGCGAGCCCGCACCGCGACGCCGTTGCGGCGGGCGTTGAGCCACGCCGTAGCCACCGCGCGCCGCGACAGGTCCACGGCGGTCACCTCGCCGGCCCCGGCCAGCGCGGCGCTGACCGCGACGATCCCGCTGCCGGTGCACAGGTCGAGCACCCGCCCGCCGGGCCGGATCATTCCGGCGACCGTGGCGGCGAGCAGCCGCGAGTCGCTGCGGGGGCGGAAGACACCCGGGGGCGTGAGAAGTCGCATCGGCGGGCACTGTCCCGCAGTGACCGCACCCGGAAACCCCGTCCCCGACGCGGCCGCGCTGCGCCGGGCGTTCGACCAGCCGGGCGAGATGACCGTGGGGCTCGAGGAGGAGGTCATGCTGCTCGATCCTGCGAGCCTCGACCTGCTGCCGCGATCCGCCCACGTGCTCGCCCGCCTCGACGGCGACCTGGCGGTGAAAGGGGAGCTGCCGGCGAGCCAGCTCGAGCTGCTGTCCCCACCGGCGGTGACCGTCGCGGACGCCGCGTCCGCGCTGCGACGCGCCCGGCTGCGCCTCGCGGATGCCGCGGAGGGCATCGGCCGGCTGGCCGGCGCCGGCGTGCACCCGTTCGCCTCGCCGGTGGGGGTCCTGAGCGCCGACGAGCGCTACGAGCCCATGGTCGCCGAGCATGGCCTCATCGCCCGCCACCAGCTCGTGTTCGGTCTGCACGTCCACGTCGCCGTCCGCCCGCTCGAGCGGGCGCTCGCGGTCTACAACGCGCTGCGGGGCCACCTGCCCGACCTCGCCGCCCTGGCGGCCAACGCCCCGTTCCATGCCGGTGTCGACACGGGGTTCGCCTCGGTGCGCCCGAAGCTGTCCGAGCTGCTGCCCCGCCAGGGGGTCCCGCCGTCGTTCGCCGGCGTCGAGGACTACGCGGCTGCGCTGCGCTGGGCGCAGACCGCTCGGGCGCTGACCGACGCGCGGCAGTGGTGGTGGGAGCTGCGCCTGCATCCCACCCTCGCCACGCTCGAGGTGCGGGTGTGCGACAGCCAGCCGACGGTCGCCGAGACCGCTGCGCTCGCGGCGGTGGTCCACGCGCTGTGCGGGTGGCTCGGGCAGCGGCACGACGCCGGCGACCTGCCACCGCCTGGCCGGACGTGGCAGATCGAGGCCAACCGCTGGTCCGCGCTGCGCCACGGCGTCCACGGGACGATGGCCGACCTCGACGACGGCACGCCCGAGCGCACCGCCGAGCGGATCGCGCGGCTCCTGACCGATATCGGTCCAGCCGCGTCGCGGCTCGGCTGCGGCGCCGAGCTCGACGACGCCCACGGCCTGCTG
>SKPY01000068.1 GCA_007119305.1 Nitriliruptorales bacterium | reverse complement strand
CCTAGCCCGCCGCCAGCCCCTGCGCCTGCCCGGCCTTGTCCCGGCAGTTGGCCGCCAGCGACGAGGGGCACAGGTCCTCGACGACGCAGTCGAGGCAGCGGGGCCGCCGGGCGTCGCAGATCCGGCGGCCGTGCAGGATCATGCACAGGCTCGCCGACGCCCACTGCGCCTTCGGCAGCAGCCGCATGAGGTCCCGCTCGATCTTCGTCGCGTCGGCATGGGTGGTGAAGCCGAAGCGCCGTGCCAGCCGCGTGACGTGGGTGTCCACGGCCACGCCCGCCTCGGGGTCGGCGCGGTGGGCCTGCGGGAAGGCGGCCGACAGCACGACGTTCGCGGTCTTGCGCGCCACGCCCGGCAGGGCGATCAGCTCAGGGATGGTCTGCGGCACCTCGCCGCCATGGCGCTCGAGCAGCCCCTGGCACACTCCCCGGAGCGCGCGGGTCTTCTGCCGGTAGAAGCCGGTCTCGTAGATGTCCGCCTGAAGCTCCTCCTCGGGGACCGCGAGGTAGTCCTCCGGCGAGCGGTACTTCACGAACAGGCGCTTGGTGACCTGGTTGACCTTCTTGTCGGTGGACTGGGCCGACAGGATCGTCGCGACGAGCAGCTCGAACGGCGTCGTCCAGTCGAGCTCGATGACGCCGCCGTCGTAGGCCGCGATCAGGCGGTCGACGATCACGGGGGCGCGCAGCGTCTTGCCGCTGCGCCGATCCAGGGGCCGGTCGCTGGTACGCATCGGCGGCGGAGTCTACGTGCTCACCCGCGCTGGACACGCATCAGCACCCTGCGGTGAGGCCTCACCGGAACGGGATGACCGAGTACTCCATGAGCTTGTCGAAGGTGTGGCGGGCCTGGACCCAGCGCACGGTGCCGGACTGGCCGCGCATCACGAGCGAGTCGGTGGTCGCCCCCCGGGGGCTGTACGTGACGCCCTCCACGAGATCACCGGGCGTGATGCCCGTGCAGGCGAAGAAGGTGTCCTCGGAGGCCACGAGGTCGTCGGTCTGAAGCACCTTGTCGAGGTCGTAGCCGAGCTCGGCCGCCCGTGCGCGCTCGTCGTCGTTGCGCGCCCACAGCCGCCCGGTCATCTCGCCGCCGAGCGCGTGGACGGCACAGGCCAGCGTGACGCCCTCGGGGGTGCCGCCGATGCCGAGCAGGAGGTCGATGGGCTTGTCGGGCAGCAGGGCGAGCAGGCCCGCTGCGACGTCGCCGTCCATGATGAGCCGCAGCCGCGCGCCGGTGGCGCGCACCTCGGCCATGAGCGCCTCGTGCCGGGGCCGATCGAGCATGATGACCGTGAGGTCGTGCGGCTCCCTGCCCTTGGCCGCCGCGATCGCACGCACGTTGTCTGCCGTGGGCGCCTCGACGTCCACCACCCCGACGGCGTCCTCACCGACGACCCACTTCTCCATGTACACCATGGGCCCCGGGTCGAGCATCGTGCCCCGCGGCGCGACGGCGAGCACCGCCAGCGAGCCGGGACGGCCCTGCGCCAGCAGCCGGGTCCCGTCGATGGGATCGACGGCGACGTCGACCTCGGGCGGGTCGCCGGTGCCGACCGCCTCGCCGTTGTAGAGCATGGGGGCTTCGTCCTTCTCCCCCTCCCCGATCACCACGACGCCGTCCATCGCCACGTGCGACAGCACGAGCCGCATCGCGTCGACGGCGGCCTGGTCGCCGGCTTCCTTCTTGTTGAGGCCCATCCAGCGGCCGCCGGCGAGCGCGGCTGCCTCGGTCGCCCTGACGAGCTCGAGAGCGAGGTTGCGGGTGGGCTGCTCGGGTGTGCGTTGAGCCACTGGGTTCCCCCTCCGGCGCTGGCGACTGGCGTATGCGATCCTACGCGGTTCCGCAGCCGCTCACTGCTTCCCGGGCCGCACGCCTGCCCACCCGCCGACCCCCGGCGGGCTCTCCAGCGCCCGGTAGTCGCCGTTCGCCTCGGCGAGCGCCCGCAGGACGTCGTTCTCCGCCGCGATCCGGTCGCCCTGGCCGCTGTAGGCGAGGAACTGCCGCTTCAGGTGCGCCACGGCCTCGGGGGGGTGGACGACGATCGCCTGTGCCACCTCGAGCGCCGCCGTGAGCGGCGGGTCGGCGACACGCTGGACGAACCCCAGCCGGTGCGCCTCGGCGGCGTCGAAGGTGCGCGCGGTCAGGACGAGCTCCTTGGCCGCGCCCAGCCCGACCAGCCCTACCAGCTTGGCGGCACCGACCGCGATGCCGAGCGAGGCCCCCGGGAAGCGGAACCGGGCGCCGGCCCCGGCGACGCGCACGTCGCAGGCAGCGGCCACCTCGATGCCGCCCCCCACGCACGCCCCCTCGATCGCTGCCACGGTCGGGGTGGGCGACGTGCCGACCGCCTCGTAGACGGCCGCGAACAGCTCCATGCGGCGCACGGTGCCGGCGTGGTCCAGGGCCTCCTTCACGTCCGCACCCGCCGAGAACGCCCCGCCCGCACCGGTCAGCACGAGCGCGCGCACGTGGGCGCGGGCGACCCCGTCCGCGAAGGCGTCGAGCAACGCGGCGAGCAGCGCGGTGTCCATGGCGTTGCGCGCCTCAGGGCGCTGCAGCACGAGCACACGCACCGCGCCGTGGTCGGACACCTCGACGAGCGCCATGAGCGATCCCTGTCGTTCGAACGGCTGCGCCACCCTAGCGAGATCAGCCCCAGCCGATCCAGCCGATCTCGGCCTCGTCCTCGTCGGCCAGCACGAGCCGCTCCTGGGGCGCCTCCGGCAGCACGTGGGTCATGTAGCTGTCGAGCGCCTCGCCCACCCCGACGTCCCGCCCCGCCTGCTCGGACAGGAACCACTTGTGCTCGATGAGCTCGTGGAACATCTCCGCGGGATCGAGCTTGCCGGCCAGCTCGGCTGGCACGGTCCCGACCGTGGGGTGGAACACCTCGGTGAGCCAGCGGTAGGCCGCGACCTGCTCGGGCACCGGCCGCCCGCTCTCGTGCTCGAGCGCCGCACGGAAGTTGGCGAGGTCGTTCAGCAGGCTGCGGGCCTGGTTCTCCTGCGCCTCGATCCCGATGAGCGTGTGCAGCCGGCGCCGGTGGAAGCCCTGTTCGGTCACGAACGACCGCAGCACGAGCTGCTCCTCGCTCCCGGTCCCGACGACCTCGATCTCGTCGACGTCGAACCCCAGCTCGTTGAGCCGCCGGATGCGCGCCTCGATCTTGTACCGCTCGTCGGGGCGGATGACCTCCTCGCGGGTGAGCTCGGCCCACAGGCGCTCGTAGCGGCGGCACAGATCATCCGCGGTCTCGACAGGGTCGGGATCGGGCGGCAGGCCCAGCTGTGCCTGCAGGTCCATGAGCCCGCCTGCGACGTTGGTCTCGGTGATCTCGAGGTCGGTGCCGCGCTGCCCGTCGGACAGCTCTGCGTGCCACTCCCCGGTCTCCATGTCCACGATGTAGGCGGCGAGCGCGCCGGCATCGCGGCGGAAGAGGGTGTTCGACAGCGAGCAGTCCCCCCAGTAGAAGCCGCCCAGGTGCAGCCGCACGAGCAGCATGGCCAGCGCGTCGAGCAGCCGGGTGGTCAGATCGCGCACGTCGGAGTCCCCGGTGGGCCGCGAGTGCACGAACAACGTGCGGTACGGCAGCGAGAAGTCGAGATAGCGCGTGATGAGCACGTCCTCGAGTGGCTCGCCGTCGGCGGCGCCGCGGCCGCCCACGACGCCGACCGCCTCGACCACCGGCAGCTGCTCCTCCGCGAGCTTGCGCAGCATCCGGTACTCGCGCTGGGCGACCCGCGACGGGAGCTCCTTCAGGGCGTACAGGCGCCCGTCGTAGTCCACGAAGCTCACCACGTGCCGGTGGATCCCGCGCGCCACCTCCACCAGCCGGTCGTCCTCCCAGTCGATCAGCGGCCGGCTCCACGGCAGGTCGAGGAAGTCGGGATGGCCCGAGCGCGTGACGGTGCGCAGGGACCGCAGGTGGGTGGTGTCGGTCACGGCGTCACGCTACACGCGCACGCGGCACGGCGCCCTGGGGGCTGGCTGGAGCCCGGGAGCGCACCCTGGCCGAACGGACAAGGCGCGCCTACGCCCCGTCTGGTACGCATGGGGTGGTTGCATACGCATAGACAAGGATGGTGGTAGGAGATGAGCATCCGCAAAGGCGCAGTGGCGGGAGGCCTGGCCGCGCTGCTCGCCCTCGGTGCGGTAGCCTGCGAGGTCGAGAACGGCGACCTTGACGACCCGATGCTGGACGACAACGACCTCTTCGAGGACGACCTCGACGAGTAGACGGCCGTACCGGCCGCAGACCGACGACAGCGAGCCGCACCGAACTGTGCGGCTCGTGCGCGTTGCATGTGCTCAGCGGACCAGCTCGATCCGGCACGCGCGCGGTTCGGTGTCGTGGCGCAGGCCCTTGTAGGCGGGGGCACGCAGCCGGCGCCCGTCGGTGACCTCGCCGTAGGCCACCCGCGCGACGAGGTCGGGGGTCACCCAGCGGGCAGCGGCCAGCTCGGGCGGGACGTCGACGAACGGCGAGCCCGACCGCCGTCGGGCAGCCAGCAGCCCGGCCAGGCGCTCCAGCTCGGCCGCGCTGAAGCCCGTGCCCACCCGGCCGAGGTAGCGCAGGCGACTGCCCTCGT
>SKPY01000393.1 GCA_007119305.1 Nitriliruptorales bacterium | reverse complement strand
GCGCGCGCATGCTGGGCGGTGGGCGGGTGGAAGCCCCCCTCACCGTCGGGCACCGCGGCGCAGTCGCCCGCCGCCCAGGCCCCGTCGGTCTCCGCGACCCGCAGGTGCTCGTCGACGACGAGGCGGCCGGCGTCGTCCACGGGCAGGCCGACCTGCGTGACGAGGGCGTTGGGCTGCACGCCCGCCATCCACACGAGCGTGTCAGCCGCGCAGGTCTCGCCGTCGGACAGCACCACGACGCCGCCCTCGCACGACTCGACCGTGGTCTCGAGGCGCACCTCGATGCCCCGGGCCCGCAGCTCGTGCAGGGCGTGCAGGGAGAGCTCCTCGTCGACGGTCGGCAGGATGCGGCCGGTGGCCTCCACGAGCAGCCAGCGGATCTCGGTCGGGCTGACGGTCGGCAGCTGGCTGCAGGCCGACGCGGCCATGTCCTGGAGCTCTGCGATCACCTCGACGCCGGTGTAGCCGGCACCGACGAAGACGAACGTGAGGGCCCGCCGGCGGGCGTCGCCGTCCCGTGCGGCCTCGGCGGCCTCAAGCCGGCCGAGCACGCGGTTGTGCAGGTGGATGGCCTCGGCGAGCGTCTGGAAGCCGACCGCGGTCTCCTCGAGGCCGGGCACCGGCAGCATCCGGGTCACCGAGCCCACGCCCAGGACGACGTGGTCATACGCCAGCTCGTAGTCGTCGCCCGTGCGCGGCGCCACCTGCGCGGTCCGGCGCTCGTGCTCGAGGCCGGTCAGGTGCCCCGTGACGATGTGCGTGCGGCGCAGCACCTTGCGCAGCGGCACGACGGCCTGGCGGGGCTCGAGGGTGCCCGAGGCCACCTCGGGCAGCAGCGGCAGGAAGGTCATGTGGCTCTCGGGCGCGACGAGCACGAGGTCCGCCTCGCCCCGTGCGAGCCGACGCTCCAGCTGCAGCGCTGCGTACATCCCGACGTAGCCGCCACCGGCGATCAGCACCCGGGGGGCTCCGGTTCCCGGCATGGTGCATCCCTCCCTCGCATGCGCGTGTGCTGCCCGCGTACCCAGGAGCGGCCACCTCGAAGCGCGCCGGGGCTAGTGCAGGAGGATCGCCGTGGTGGGGACGGAGGTCTGCTCGTCGAGGCTCAGCTCGACGAGCTCCACCCACGGGCGCCCCTGCGCGATCAGCTCGTCGAGCAGCTCGGGGGCCTGTGGCCTGGCGAAGCGGAAGCCCTGGGCGAGCTCGCAGCCCAGTGAGCGCAGGGCGGCGACCTGGTCGTCGCTCTCGACGCCCTCGGCCACGGTCGACAGCCCGAGGGCCTTGGACAGCCCGATCACCGCGGCGACGATCGGCCACGTCTCCGCCGACGGTCCGATGTCGTTCACGAACGCGCGGTCGACCTTCAAGACGTCGATCGGGAAGCGCGACAGGTACGACAGCGACGAGTAGCCCGTGCCGAAGTCGTCCACCGCGATCGTGACGCCGAGCTCCTTCAGGGCCTCCAGCGACGAGATCGTCGAGTGGACGTCGCGCATGAGCACGTTCTCGGTGATCTCGAGGCACAGCTGCCCGGCCGGCGTGCCGGTGCGCTCGAGGATCTCCGCCACGGTGTGCACGAACGAGGACTGCATCAGCTGGCGGGCCGAGAGGTTGACCGAGAGCAGGAGCTCGGCGTACTCGGGGCGCGCGTGGCGCCACTGCTGCGCCTTCTTGCACGCCTCCTCGAGGATCCAGGCGCCGATCGGCACGATGTGGCCGGTCTCCTCGGCGACGGGGATGAACTCGGCGGGCGGGATGAGCCCGTGCTCGGGATGCTCCCAGCGCGCGAGCGCCTCGACCCCGGTGACCTGCCCCGAGGCGAGGTCGACCTTGGGCTGGTAGTGCACGCGCAGCTCGTCGCGCGCGATCGCCCGCCACAGGTCGCTCTCGGTGCGCAGCCGACGCACCGCGCGGTCGCGCATGCCCGTGTCGAACAGCTCGTAGCGGCCGCGGCCCTGCTCCTTCGCGCGGTACATCGCCGCGTCCGCGTCGCGGACGAGGTCGTCGGGCTCGAGGTGCGGGTTCCGGGTCACGGTGATCCCGACCGAGGCGTTCGCGCTCACCTCCACGCCGTTGATCGTGAACGGCTCGGCGAACGAGGCCACGATGCGCGCGGCGACCGTCGTGACGTCCCGTTCCGCGTCGAGACCCTCGCACAGCACGACGAACTCGTCGCCGCCGAAGCGTGCGACCGTGTCGTGCGTGCGCACACACGAGGCGAGCCGTTCCGCAGCCGCGATGAGCAGGGCGTCACCAGCGGCGTGCCCCAACGAGTCGTTCACGACCTTGAAGCGGTCGAGGTCGATGAACATCACCGCGGCCATCGTGTGGCTGCGCTCGAGCCGTGCGAGGGCCTTGCGCAGGTGATCCATGAACAGCGCGCGGTTCGGCAGCCCGGTCAGACCGTCGCGCAGGGCGCGCTGGGTGAGCTCCTCGTGCTCGGTGAGGTCGCGGAAGGAGACGACGGCGCCGTCAGCGCGTCCGTCGTCGGTCACCCGCACGCTCGTGAACTCGACCGGGAACGTGGTGCCGTCGAGGCGGCGGAAGTGGGTGCCGGTGCAGGGCACGCTGTCGCCGGCCGCGAGGGCCTCGCAGATCGGGCACACGGCGCCGGGGTGGGTGGGATGGCCGCACACCTCGTGGGCCGGCTGACCGACGAGCGCGCTCACGGGGCGGCCCAGCGTGCGGGCCATCGCCTCGTTCGCGAAGGTGATCAGGCCCTGCTGGTCGACGCCGTAGATGCCCTCGACGGTCGAGTGGAGGATGCGCTCGGCCCGGTTGCGCTCCTGCTCGTTCAGGCGCCAGGTGAGGATCCCGGCGAGCGCCGTCCCGAGCGCGTAGAGGCCGTGCACGGTGGCCCACACGACCGGGTCGGCGTCGTGTGCGACGAAGGGCTGCGGGGACAGCACGCCGATGGTGTGGTGCACCGCGACGAACCCGATCGCGAGCAGCAGCGGGAGCCACTCCTGGTAGAGCGTGATGACCGCGAGCATCACGAAGAAGTGGAGATGGCTCTCGGTCGAGCCCCCGGACACCTGCACGAGCGCGGCCGAGGTGCCGAGCAGGCCGAGCGCGAGGGCGCCGGTGCGCAGCCGCCGGGGGGCATCCGCCGCGCTGGCGATGCCCGCGGCGAGCACCAGCGGCACGAGCAGCCCGGCGGTGTAGGCCGCTGTGTGGCCTTCGAGGAGCGCGAGGCCGGCGATGGCCGCGATGTGCGCGAGCAGGACGACGACCATGCCGCGGTGGCGCTTGCGCCAGATGCGCTCCGGCAGGGGCCGGCCGGCCGGCAGGGCATGCCACACGCGGCGCCAGCGCGGGGAGCGTGCCCTCGGATCTGCACTGGGGGTGGGCTCCATACCCTACCATCGGATCACGCTGCGTAATCCTTATGGATGGTCGCAGAAATGACTCGTTATAACTAGTTTTACCTGTGGGCGCAATCTGGCGGTGCAGCAGGCCGGCGGCGGGCACGGCGCCGGCGCCGTGGCAGGACGTAGGATGCCGGATGCAACGACCAGGAGCAGCCGATGAGCGACTACGCGACGATCATGCTCGAGACCGACGACCGCGGCGTCGCCACGCTCACGATGCAGCGCCCCGAGGTGCGCAACGCGTTCAACGAGCAGCTCATCGCCGAGCTGCGCGCGGCCGCGGAGGCGCTGGGGGCCGACCCGAGCGTGCGCGTCGTGGTGCTGACCGGCGCGGGTGGGGTGTTCTCCGCGGGCGCGGACCTCAACTGGATGCGGTCCATGAAGGACTACACGGTCGAGGAGAACAGCGCCGACTCGCGGCGCATGGATGCGCTGTTCCGCGCGCTCCACGACCTCCCGAAGCCGCTGGTCGGGCGGATCAACGGGCACGCCCTCGGCGGCGGTGCTGGCCTGGTCGCGGTCTGCGACATCGCGATCGCCGTGGAGGATGCGCACTTCGGCTTCACCGAGGTCGCCCTCGGGCTGGTGCCCGCGGTCATCTCCCCCTACGTGGTGCGCAAGATCGGCCGCTCGTTCGCGCGCGCGGTGTTCGTCACCGGCGAGCGCTTCGCTGCCATCCATGCGCTCGAGCACGGGCTCGTCCACGAGGTGGTGCCGGACGACGTCCTGGACGAGGCGGTCGACGATGCCGTCCGCCGCTGCCTGCGCGCCGGCCCGCAGGCGGCCGCGACGGCCAAGACCCTGCCCGAGCTGGCGCTCGCGCCCCTGGACGAGGCCACGACGCGGATGCCGGAGCTGATCGCCCGGGTCCGCGTCGGTGACGAGGCGCAGGAGGGCATGGCTGCGTTCCTCGACCGGCGGCGCCCCGCCTGGCGCCAGTCCGGGGGCTAGGCCGTGTTCGCCAGCGTGCTCGTCGCCAACCGCGGGGAGATCGCCGTCCGGGTGATCCGGACGCTGCGCGCGCTGGGAGTCCGCGCGGTCGCGGTCTACAGCGACGCCGACCGGGGGGCCCCGCACGTGCGCGCGGCCGACGAGGCGCTGCGCATCGGCCCGGCGGCCGCCAGCGACAGCTACCTGAGCAGCGAGCGGCTGCTGGCCGCGGCCCGGCGTGCCGGGGCGGAGGCGGTCCACCCCGGCTACGGCTTCCTGTCGGAGAACGCCG
>SKPY01000307.1 GCA_007119305.1 Nitriliruptorales bacterium | reverse complement strand
GAGCAGCGCGTACGGGTCGGCGTCGACCACCTCGAGCGCGCGCTCCCCGAAGTGGCGCTGCACCGCTCGGGCGGCGGCAGCGGGCAGCCCCGCTGCCGACAGCCGGCGGACGAGCGTGGCGAGGGCGCCCGCCTCGGCCCAGGCGGCGGCGACCCGTTGGGCGAGCGTGGCCGACACCCCGGGCACCTGCGCGAGCCGGGCGGGGTCGGACGCGATGACCGCGCCGAGCTCGAGCCCGAACGCATCGACGAGCCTGCCCGCCAGCACGTCGCCGACGCCCGGGAAGCGCGGCGAGGCGAGGAAGGCGCACAGCCCGGCGGTGCTACGCGGCTCCTCGTGCTCGTAGGCCACGGCGGCGAAGGTGGGCCCGTAGCGCTCGTGCTCGGTCCACCGGCCGAGGAGGCGGACCGCCTGCCCTGGCACGAGCTCGGCCAGCGGGCCGGACGCGCGGGCGCCGTCGGCGTCGTCGTCGCCGGCGAGCTCGACCACCCCGAACCCGCTGGTCTCGTTGGTGAAGATGACCGCGGCGACCTCGCCGGCGAGCTCCTCCTGCGCGCCGGCGCCGGGGCTGTCGGGTGCGGCGGCCATGCAGCGCAGTGTGCCAGCCTGCCGCGCGCCGGCCGAGGGCGGGCGTCCACAGCCCGGGGTCGGCCCTACCCGCGCGCCGGCCGAGGGCGGGCGTCCACAGCCCGGGACCGACCCTACCCTCGCGCCGGCGGCTGCGTCCTGACTACGAGGTGGTCGCCGCGGGCGTCAGCTCGAGGTCGACGTCGCTCACGCCGGGCACGCTCGCGACCACGTCGCGCACGACGGACTCGTCCGTGCCCTCGGGGACCGTGCCGCGGACGAACGCGGTGCTGTCCGCCACGTTCACGCTCAGCTGGTCGAGCTCGGCGGTGCGCTCGTCGGCCGACAGGGCCGCGCGGATGGAGTCGGCCAGCTCCGGCTGGCCCGCGGGCTGCCCGAACTGGTCCGGGCCGAAGTCGTCGGTCAGCTCGGGCAGCGGCTGGGGCTGGACGAGCCGCGCGATGGCGAAGCCGGCCGCGACGCCGACCGCGCCCGCGATCAGCATCCGCCAGCGGCTGCGCTTGCGCACGCCGAGCTTCTTCTCGATCTCCTTGCCGGTCTTGGAGTCGTGCAGCCACTCACCGAGCGCCGCGAGGGACGTGTCGGTGACCTCCTTCGTCTTCTCTTGGGCCTTCTTCGCGGTCTCCGACGACGCGACCCGCTCGGTGAAGTCCTCGAGGCGGTCCTCGAGGTCCGAGTCGTGCCACTTCTCCTTCGCGGCGCCAGCCATCTGGACACCCTTGGCCTGGGCCTTCGCGATCCCGTCGGAGTGGCGGATCCGCTCGGCGAGGTCAGCTGCGGCCTCGCTGGCGACCTCGGCGTAGTGGGCGGCCCGCTCCTGCGCCTCCCGCCCGGCCTTCTCGGCCTTCTTCGTCGCCTTCTTGCTCGACTTGCCGGCTTGCTTGACGGCCTTGCGGCCCTGCTTCTTCGCCTTCTTGGTTGGCGTCTGGCTGAACATGGGGCTACCTCCTCTGCCGCAACTGCATCCCTATCCCGCCGTTGTCAGACCCAAACCCCGGCCCGGCGGCGGGAGCGTCGCTGCGCCAGACTAGGGCACGCATGATCGCCCTGCTTCGCATCGCCGTCGTCGTGGTCGTCCTCGTCCTGCTCGCGCGCGCCGCGCGGGTGGCCTGGCGCAACCGGCGCCTCGCGCTCGTTGTCTGGCGGCGCATCGGAGCCCGCCACGTCGCCGGCTCCCTCGGGCTCGTGGTCGTCGTGCTCGCCACGGCGCTCGCCCTGCTGCAGTTCGTGCCGCTCACGAGCGTGGGCCTCGGCAGCCTCATCGGCCTGTCCGGCAACGCGGTGTTCGCCCCGCTCGAGGAGGCCACGCTGCGCTCGGGTGGCGGGAGTCCACCCGCTGCGCCGATCGACCCCGCCGAGCCCGTGGCCCTGCCCCGCCCGAGCCTGCCCGTCGCGGCGGGCACGGTGCTGTTCCTCGGCGGCTTGCTGCTGCTGTTCCCCTGGCTCGCCTACGTCGAGGAGCGGGTGTTCCGCGAGGGCCTCGAGGACGCCACGCTCGGGCTGCAGGTGTGGCGCGCGTTGAAGTTCGGCCTGCTGCACATGGTCATGCTCATCCCGCTCGCCGCGGCGCTCGCGATCGGGGTCGCAGGGTTCGTCTACGGGCGCATCTACCGGCGCGCGTACCAGCGGGCGGCGGAGCAGTCCGAGGTGGTGCAGGGCCCGTTCGGCATCCCGGTCGTCAGGCCCCCGTCGGTGCAGCGGTTGCGCGCGCACGCCGTCCTCGAGACCACGGTCTGGCACGCCGCGTTCAACTCGACGATCGTGGCCCTCGTGCTCGTCGGCTTCGTCGTCGACTGGACGCTGCGCGCGGCGTGACCCGTCGCGACCGCTCCCGTTGAGCCCGGGTGACGCGCCTACAGCGGCAGGCGCTCCCAGTCCGCGCCGATCTCGTCGAGGAAGAGGATCGGGTTCCCGGCGAGCTGCGACGGGGTGCGCGCCCCCGGCTCGATGCCGCCCATCAGCAGACGGCGCACCGTGGCGACGACGATGGACGCGGTCGCGCCGTACAGGTCGGTCAGCCGCAACCACGCCCGGGCCGAGCGGTCGGCGCCAGCCACCTCCGCCACCACCGCGCAGCGGGTCTTGGCCCGGCGTTCCTCGGTCGGGCCCTCGGGCAGCCACTGGGTGCCCGCCCGGACCGCGTTCCACAGCGGTGACTGGGCCGCGAGGCTGACCACGCGGCCGAACAGCCCGGCACCCGCCGTCGCGCCGGGCAGGTCCACGACGGCGAAGTAGGTGCGCGCGTCGACGACGCCGAGGCTGCGCCCGAGCGTCACGACCTCGGGGCCCGGCACCGACACGCCGGGGCGCGCGCCCAGCGGCGGGGGGAACGGCAGGGACCACGACGACGAGAGCGGTGCCTCGGCGACGAGCCTGCCGCCCACCAGGGCGAGCCCGCCGCGACTGGCGATCTCCGCGGCCGAACGGGCCGTGCCTGCGCTGACCCGACCGCCCCGCACGAGGTAGCCGACGCGGGCCTCGCGCACGGCACCGCCGAGATCCACGGCCGCGAGCGCCGCGAGCAGCTCGCCGGGGACCCCGTCGAAGCCGAAGCCGGGGCAGAGCACGATCCCGGCGGCGGCGGCGCGTTCGGACTGGTCGTAGGCCCACTCGAGGAAGCTTGCCTCCCCGGAGATGTCCACGTAGTGGGCGCCCCCGTCGATGGCGGCGTTGAGCACCGCCCGCCCGAGGTCCTCGTAGGGCCCCACGGTGGTGACCAGCACCGCGGTGGTCGCGGCCAGCGCGCGCAGCGCCTCGGCGTCGGCTGCGTCGGCGACGGCGATCTCGATGTCCCCGCCGAGCTCGGCGGCGAGCTCCGCCAGCGCGTCCTGGCGCCGACCGGCGAGGCGCACCCGCAGCCCCGCCTCTACGGCCGCGCGCGCGCACAACCGTCCCGTGTAGCCGGTCGCGCCATAGATCGTGACGAGCTCTTCGCTGGGGTCGCTCACTGCCATCGCTCCTTGCCGTGGGTGCACGCGCATTGTTGCCGCAGGGGTCGCTGCCTACCCGCAACCGGCCCGGCCCAGGCCTCAGCACCTCCATGACGGTCGCTGGCGCGACCGCCACAACCGATATACGAAGGATGCGACCGCGGCGCTGGCGCTTGGGTCGCAGTCACGTCAGCGGCGCCGGTGTCCGCACACGAAGTCCCGGACGACCAGGGCCCCGAGGTCGTCGAGGTCGGGGAAGAACAGGCGCCCGCCGTAGCGGCGCACCATGTGCTCGACGAACTGCGCCGCCCCGGGCTCGTGATCCAGCAGGAACACGTTCAAGGTGGCCCCGGTGCGGGCCAGGCGCGTGGACTCGGCGAGCGTGAGCTCCAGCGTGCGGGCCTCCGGCGGCCACGCGAACCAGGCGCGGTCGTGCTCGAGATGCGCGGTGGGCTCCCCGTCGGTGACCATGATGACCTGCCGCTCGTCGGCCTGCTCCGCCGCCAGCAACCGGCGGGCGAGCATGAACGCGTGCTGCATGTTCGTGCCGTACACCCGCTCCCAGCCGGAGACGAGCAGGTCGGGCAGCCGCAGCCGGCGCGCGTAGTCGCTGAAGCCGACGATGTGGAATCGGTCCTGGGGGTACTTGCTCGCCACGAGGGCCTGCAGCGCGAGCGCGACGCGCTTGGCCGGCTCCCAGTTGCCGCGCAGCGGCATCGAGAAGCTCATGTCGAGCAGCAGCACGGTGGCCGTGCGCACCCGCCGGTCCGCCTCGGCGAGCGCGAAGTCCTCGGGTGCGAGACGGAGCCGGACAGCGCGGTGCGGCGCGTTGGCGCGGACGGCGGACGGAGCCCGCGCGACGGCGTTGCGGACGGTCTGCGACACGTCGAGGCGGAACGGGTCCCCGAACCGCCACGGGCGCGTGGTCCCCGACAGCTCACCCTCCCCACCGGAGCGGGGCGTGTCGTGGCCGCCCTCGCGCCCCTCGAACGCCTGCCGGTAGATCCGCGCGAGCGCCCGCTCCCCCAGGGCGCGCACCCCGCGGGCGGTGAGCTCGAGCCGGCCCCGCCGCCGCT
>SKPY01000238.1 GCA_007119305.1 Nitriliruptorales bacterium | reverse complement strand
CGGATCACCTTGTCCGCAAGCACGGTGTTGAACACGAACGTCCGGGTGGGCAGGTCCGCGCCGAGCGCGCCGGTGACCGCCTCCGCAGCGCCGCGGCGGCGCTCACGGTCGCCGTCGTGGAGCGCCGCGAGGGCCTCCTCCAGGCTCACGTCCTGCCCGCCGAGGTCGACCCGGATCGCGGCCTGTAGCTGGGTGAACAGGCGGCTCCACGCGATCGGGCCCGTCGGCGACAGCTCGGACAGCACGCGCTCTTCGGGTTCGGACAGCTGGTGCGGCTTGTAGCGGCGGGCCTTCGCGAGGTGGTGGCGGTAGGTGGCGAGCGCGTCGTCGGCGAGCAGGGCCTGCGCCCGCGCGTCGGGCACCGTGTTCCACTCGAGCTCGAAGAACAGCGTCGCGGTCGACACGGCCGCCGACTCCTCGGTGACGCGGGCCACCAGGGCGCCGCGCTGCGGGTCGCTCGTGTCCGCGGCGAAGCGCAGCTCGGCGAACGCCCCCGCCCGCTGCAGCGGCGCCCAGACGTCCTCGAGCGCCGCGCACGCGGCGGCCAGCTCCGCGGCGTCGAGCGCGGCGACCTCGCCGCGGTAGCGCTCGGCGAAGGCCTCCGCGGCTGCGCGCGCCGTCCTGAGGTCGCGGTCGAGGGCAGGGTCGTCCGGCCCGGCGTAGAGGTCGGTGAGGTCCCAGCGGACGGCCTCGGCGCCAGTCGCGCTCACAGGTGCTCCTTCGCGTTCAGCGTCGCCATGTCCACCAGAAGTTGAGCGCGAAGTTCAGGCCCGCGCCAAATCCGATCCCCACCAGCTGGGCGAGGAGCGGGTGGGTGAACTCCTTCACCACGGTGGCGACGGCGACCGTGGCGACGAGGCCGGCGAAGGCGGCGAGGTTGAACTGCGCCAGCCGGCGCAGCGAGAGCCGACGGTGGTGGAACGTCCACAGCTCGTTGCCGAGGTAGTTGGAGATGATCGCGGCCTCGGTGGCGACCGCCGACGAGCGGGTGAACCCGAACCCGAGCTCGATGTGGAGCACGTGCAGCACGCCGAGGTTCACGACGACCCCGAGGCCGCCGATGAGCCCGTAGCGCCACAGCGCCCCGAAGATGCTCGGCTTGGCGCGCCGGGCGACCACCTGGGCCGCCACGGCGGGCACGCCCGCAGGGGGCACCGGGGGGTCGGCTGAGCCGTGCGGGCCGACCGCCGGCTCGGGCTCGGGGCCCGGCTGATGCTGGCGCATGCGTCGAACGAGCCTTCCTGTCGAGGGTCAGTGGGGTGGCGCTCAGTGGGTGACGTTCGCGCCCTCCACCGTCGTGCAGGTGGCCGCCATGCGCCGCAGCTCGTCGGTGTCCAGGCCTGCGTGCACCGCAGCGAGCAGCTGCGGCAGGGGGACCCGCAGCTGCGTGCGGATGTAGCCCGGCTCGGAGTCGACATCGACGTCGACCTCGTCGGCGTCCGCCCGCACATCCACCTGCGGCACGGGCGGCCACGCTGGGTCGTCGTCCTCGTGCTCTGCGACGTAGTCCCAGGTCTCGTCGGCGATCCCGGCGAGCAGCTCGGCGAGACGTTCGAGCACGTCGAGCAGCTGGGGGAGGAGCGTGCCGATCTCGTGCAGCCGTGCGTCGACCTCGGCCGCGTGCTCGCGGCAGTACAGGTGGTCGGGCGGAAGCGACTCCCCGCAGACCGCGCAGACGTCGTCTCGGTACATGGGCGCCATCGTAGGGGCTGGCAGCGCTTCGAGCCCCGCGGGGACCGTCTGGACCGCGGGGCCGGGGTCCGGGACACCAGCAGAACAGCGCGCATCTCCACGGGGCGGCCACACCGTTGCACACGCAGGCGGGTGGCTAAACACGGTGCTGCGCGGCTGCACCGCGCTCGTTGCGGGCGGCCAAGGGGGCCAGGAGCGCGTGCACCGTCGCGGTCGCCGGCACGTCGACGCCGTGCTCGTCGGCCAGGCGCACGAGCGCGCCGTGCAGCGCGTCGAGCTCCATGCGCCTGCCGGCCACGAGGTCGTCGTGCAGCGACGAGAACGCGCCCGGCTCCAGCTGCTCCGCGAACGCCACCCGCTCGTCCGCCGCGCCCGGAGCGATCGCGACGCCACAGGAGCGGGCGACCGCGTAGGCCTCCTCGACCAGGCGGCGAAACAGGGCCCACGACGCGGGGTTGGCACGGATCTCGCCCAGCGGCAGGCGGATCGGCGCCGTGGTGCCCGCCTGCGCGCAGATGAACGCGTACTTGTGCCACAGGGCTGCCTGGATGTCGGTGCTGATCTCGGCGTCGATGCCGGCTTGCGCGCACCAGCGCCGCAGGCGCTCGACGCGCTCGGTCACCCTGCCGTCGAGCTCGCCGAGCACGAGTTTGGCCGGCCCCCCGGTGTGGGCGATGACGCCGGGTTCGGCGATGGAGGCGAAGATCAACGCCAGCCCACCGAGCACGCGCGCGTCGCCGACGACGGCCGCGATGCGGCGCTCGTTGTCGATGCCGTTCTGCAGCGACACGACTGCGGTCTCCTCGCCGACCAGATGGGGCAGGTGCTGCGCGGCGGCCGCGCCGGTGGCGTAGGCCTTGACGCAGAACAGCACGACGTCGCAGGGGCCGATCTCGGCGGCGTCGTCGGTGGCGGGCACGGCGGCGTGGGCATCCCCAAGGACGCTGTGCACGCGCAGCCCGCGGCTGCGGATGGCGTCCAGGTGCGGACCGCGGGCGACGAGGTGGACGTCGGCGCCCGCCGTCGCGAGCCGCGCCCCGAAGTACCCGCCGACCGCGCCCGCGCCGACCACCGCGACCCGCATCCCAACTCCGTCCGCCGTGGGCTGCCTCCCGCACCAGCGTGGCAGATGCCGCCCGCCCGGCGCTACCCCTGCAGGTGCGCGCGCAGGAAGGACAGCTGGCGGCGCAGGAGGTGCTCGGCGACCTGCTCCTGCGGGGTGATGTGCGTGACGCCGACCAGCGGGAGCACCTGGTGGTCGCGGCCGGCGGCGAGCAGCGCTCCGGACAGGCGCAGCGTGTGGGCGGCGACGACGTTGTCGTCGGCCAGCCCGTGGATGAGCAGCAACGGGCGGGTCAGGTTCGCGGCGTCAGCCACGAGCGAGCTGACGGCGTAGGCCTCGGGGTGCTCGTCAGGGGTGCCGAGGTAGCGCTCGGTGTAGTGCGTGTCGTACAGGCGCCAGTCGGTGACGGGCGCGCCCGCGACGGCCGCGTGGAACACGTCCGGGCGGCGCAGGACCGCGAGCGCGGCGAGGAAGCCGCCGAACGACCACCCGCGGATCCCGACCCGGTCGAGGTCGAGCAGCCCCGGCCGGTCACGGGCGGCGGCGTGGAGCGCCTCGACCTGGTCCTCGAGCACCGGGGTGGCGAGATCGCCTGCGACGGCGCGCTCCCAGGCGGGGCCCCGGCCCGGGCTGCCGCGGCCGTCCGTGACGAGCACCGCGAAGCCGGCGTCGGCGAACCACTGCGACACGGCGAACGCGTCGCGGCTGCGCTGCACCCGCTGGGCGTGGGGGCCGCCGTAGGGGTCGAGCAGGACCGGGAAGGGCCCATGACCGTCCGGGAGCAGCAGCGCGCTGCGCAGCCGGCGCGGCCCGAGCACCGTCAGCTCGGGGCGGGCCTGCACCGGCGGGGGCTCCGCGTGCTGGGGGACCTCGACCTCGAGGCCGTCGCAGTACACGGCGACGCGCGCGCCGTCGTGGGCCAGGCTGCGGTGGCTGACGAGCGTCGTGCCCCCGGCGGCGTTCGCCCAGGACACCCCGTCGGTGGGGGTCAGCGACTCGGGCGTCCCGCCGCTGAGCGGCACGCGCCAGGTCGCCACCGCGGTGGGGTCATCCCCGCTGGCCGACACGATCGCGGCGTCGTCGCTGACCGCGACGAGCGCACGCACCTGCAGGCCGGCGGGGGTCAGCGGCCGGCCGTCGAGCGCGAGCCGCCGGGTGTCGGCCTCGTCGCTCGAGTGCAGCAACCCGGCGGCGCAGCGCCGTGGCAGGCCGGGCACGAGCTCCACCCAGTGCGGGTCGGTGAGATCGCGCAGGTGCGTCGTCGCTCCGGTGTCGGGGTCCGCGCCCAGCACCCGCAGCGTGGTCTGATCGCGGGACTGCACGGCGAGCATGAGGCCGGCCTCGTCCCAGCCGGCGCGGGCGAGGTAGGGGTACGCCTCGCGGTCCCACGCCAGGGCGACCCGGCCACCGTCGAGGCGCACCACCGCGAGCGTCACGTCGGCGTTGGCCGTCCCCGCTGCCGGATAGCGCAGGACCACGGGGGGCTGCGCCGGCTGCGCGGGGTCGGTGACGTACCAGCGCGCGACCGCCGTTGTGTCCACCCGCGCGGCGAGCAGCCGCTCGCCGTCGGGCGCCCACCAGAACCCCCGGCTGCGGCCCATCTCCTCGGCGGCGATGAACTCCGCGACCCCCCACCCGACGTCCGGGCCGTCGGGGGTGGTGAGGGTGCCGGGCGTGCCGCCCGCGGCGGCGACGACGTGCAACCCTCCGTCGGCCACGTAGGCGATGCGCCGGCCGGTGGGGTCCGGCCGGGGGACGAGGCACGTGTGGGGCAGGTCGAGCGTGCGGGTGGGCTGCGCGCCGGTGAGGTCGGCGACCCCGAGCCGGCCGCCGAGCGCGCAGGCG
>SKPY01000208.1 GCA_007119305.1 Nitriliruptorales bacterium | reverse complement strand
CGGGGCTTCCGCCGACAGCAGCTGCAGCGCGATCGCGCCGCACGACGTCGCGATGGTCGCGCGGTGGGTGAGCGCGTCGTCGAGGACCTGGTCGGGCGCGTCGTAGGTGGGCTTGTCCTGTCCGTAACCCTCGGGCACGGTGCCGCCACAAGCGACGTCCATGGGCTCACTCCTCCGTGTCGTCGTCATCCGGGTCGGGTGCGGGGGTGGGGTCGTCGGCGGGAGCCGTCTCGGCGACCGGCAGCGGCTCCCCGTCGGCGAGGATCGTGACGGACTCCATGTAGATGCGCTCCGCGGGCTCCTCCCCGTCGACGGGGATCTCCGCCATCTCCTCGAGCACGTCGAGGCCGTCGGTCACCAGCCCGAAGCGGGTGTAGATCGGCTGGAGCCCGCCGTCGTCGACGGTCTGCTGGAAGGCGTCGCCGTAGACGAAGAAGAACTGGCTGCCGGAGGTGCCGGGGCCTGCGTTGGCGTACGCCACCGTGCCGGGCGGGTAGCCGTCGTCCTCGACCGCATCGAGCTCGTCGGGCAGCGTGTAGCCGATCTGGAAGTCCGCGCTGTCCGTGCCCGAACCGGTCTGGAAGACCTCGAGCCCCAGCGCGTGACGGAAGATCTCGAGGCCGTCGTAGAACCCCTGCGTGGCGAGGAACACGAACGCGTTCACCCCCTCGGGGGCGCGCTCGGCGTCGAGGTCGATGGTGATCGTGCCGCAGGAGGTCTCGATCACCGCCTCGTAGTCGACGCCGTCGTCGATGACCTGCTCGGGCTCGTCGAACGTGCCGCGCTCCTCGCCGGCCCGGGGGGGCAGGTCCCCCCCGCAGGCGATGGGCCGGTCATCCTCGATGGCCTCCGGGGCCTCGTCGGGCCCGTCCTCGTCTTCGAGCTCGAGCTCCTCGAGGAGGTCGGCGAGCTCGTCCGCCTGCGGCTCGTCGTCGAGGCTGACCCAGATGAGCACGCCACCGAGCAGCACGACGATGCCCAGGACGATGACCGTGAAGATGTTGCGCTGTCGCTCCGCCTTGCGTGCGGCCGCCCGGGCCGCTTCGCGTTCGGCCTTGCGTTCCTTCTTCGACTTCTTGCTCACCGGGCACTCCTGAACAGCCTGGTTGCTCGCGTGGGCCGCGCCGGCACCGGCGGGTGACCGCTCGAGCCCGGCGGGCCGAGGCGCCTGCCGCGCACGTGCTCAGCCGGCAGTGGAACGCCGGACCTCGTGGCGCCAGCAGTGCTTGTGCCAGTGCCGGCGCAGGTCTGCGTCACCGTGCGGCCACACCACGACATGGCCCTCACCGGCGGGCACGGTGTTGCCGCACTCTGGGCACAGGTAGTCCTTGTCCGCGTGTGCACCGTCGACCCGGCGGACCTCGTAACCCTCGAGCTCGAGGTCGTCGTCGGTTCCGACGGCCGTGAGGAGATCAGAGATCTCCCGCATGGCGCCCTCGTGCTGCCACGGGCGCGTCGCGCGCTTACGCCTGCTGCCCTTGCTCATCTGCGGATCCTGTTCGACGGCTCATCTGACAACTATCGTTCGACCCCGGCGAGCGCCAGGATGGTTGCGAGCCCCAGCTCGGAGCCGCGCCACGCCTCGTAGATGCGCTCGTACCCGGCCTCCCTGAGGAAGCGGCGCGCGCTCCAGGCGGCCACGACCACCGCCGCAGCACGCCGGGCCGCCCGGGCTGCACCCGGCGCAGGCCACCGCACGCTCACCCAGGCCGCCGCAGCGGTCAGCAGCGGCTCGAGCTTCGCGCGGGCCGGGACCCTCGGATCCAGTCCGAGATCCTTTCCTAGCAGTATGACGTCTCCGAGGAGTCTCGGCATCGCAGCGGCGGGTGCACCCCACCCGCCGGCCTCGGCCGCGCGGGCGCTGGCGTTCGTCCCGCCCCCGACGTGGCGTCTGGCCCGTGGCGGTCCGGGCACGCCGACAGCGCTGCGAGCCGGCTCGGCCATGCCCCGCGCGCTCAACCGTAGACGTAGAAGCCCCGGCCGGCCTTGCGGCCGAGGTAGCCGGCGCTCACCATATAGCCGAGCAGCGCCGCCGGGGTGAACCCGGGCTCGCGGAACTCCGCGTGCAGCGCCTTGCAGATCTGGAGGGTGACGTCGAGCCCCACCACGTCCATGAGCTCGAACGGGCCCATGGGGTGGCCGCACCCGAGCTTCATCGCCGTGTCGATGTCGTGGGCGGTGGCGTAGCCCTCCTCGAGCATCTTGACCGCGTCGTTCAGGTACGGGAACAGCAGGGCGTTCACGATGAAGCCCGCCTGGTCGCGGCACAGCACGGCGTGCTTGTCGATCTTCTCGGTGAACGCCCGCGCCTCCACCATGGCGTCGTCGGCGGTGCGTGGCGTCGACACGAGCTCCACGAGGCGCATGGCTCGCACCGGGTTGAAGAAGTGGATCCCCACGACGCGCTCGGGGCGCGCGGTCGCCATCGCACAGTCGATGACGGGCAGGCTCGAGGTCGTGGTGGCCAGCAGGGCCTCCGGCTTCGCGACGGCGTCGATCTGGGCGAACAGGTCGCGCTTGACGGCGAGGTCCTCCGCCACGGCCTCGATCACGAGGTCGCAGTCGCCGAGCTCGGCCAGATCGGCGGTGGCGCTCAGACGAGCCGCGATCTCGTCGCGCGCCGCCGTCTCGAGCTTGCCCTTCTCCACCGCCTTGGCGAGGCTCGCGTCTACGGCGGCGACGGCGTGCTGTGCCTTCTCGGCGCTGCGGCCCCGGACCACGACGGTGAACCCGGCCTTGGCGCACGCCTCGGCGATGCCGGTCGCCATGGTGCCTGTGCCGACGACGCCGACGGTGCTCCAGCCCGCGATACTGCGCTCGTCGGCGGGGTCACGCTCGGTGGCGCCGTTCGCGAGGGTCTTGTGACTGCCGGGTTCGGCGTAGGTGTAGAACCCGCGGCCCACCTTGCGCCCGAGGTAGTCGGCCGTGACGAGGTGGCGCACGACCGGCCGGGGCGCGTAGCGCGTGTCGGCGAAGTGCGCGAACATCTGCTCCATGATCGCGGTGCCGCTGTCGAGCCCGATCAGATCCATGAGGGCGAGCGGCCCCATCGGATGCCCGGCGCCGAGCTGCATCGCCGCGTCGATGTCCTCCCGGCTGGCGACCCCGGCCTCGTACATCGCGACGGCCTGGTTCAGGTACGGGAACAGGAGCAGGTTCGCGATGAACCCTGCGCGGTCCTGGGCGACGACGGGGGTCTTGCCCATCGCCTGACCGAACGCCTGGCAGGTCGCGACGACCTCGGGGTCGGTCACGACCGTGCGGATCAGCTCGATCAGCTTCATGACGGGCGCGGGGTTGAAGAAGTGGAACCCGAGCACGCGGTCCGCCCGGTCTGTGGTCACCGCGAGGTCGATGATCGGCAGCGAGGAGGTGTTCGTGGCAAGGATCGCCTCGGGCTTCGCGAGCGCGTCGAGCTTGCGGAAGATGCCCTGCTTCACCTCGAGGCTCTCGGGCACCGCCTCCACGATGAGGTCGCAGTCGCCGAGCGTGTCCAGCTCCGTGGAGCCGCTGATCCGCTCGAGCAGCGCCTCGCGCTCCGCCGCCTCGAGCTTGCCCCGGTCCACGGCGCGCTGCAGCGAACGACGGATGCGATCGAACCCCGTCTCGACCTGCTGAGGGCCGACCTCGACGAACGCGACCCCCACGCCGGAACGGGCGATCACCTCCGCGATCCCCGAGCCCATCGTGCCGCAGCCAACGATCCCGACCTTGCGAATGTCCACGTGTGCATCCTTTGCCGACCGGCGCTACCGCTGCCCTCGCGCACCGAGTCTAGGACGGCCCCTCACCATCCGGCGAACCGTCGGGGGCGTCCGCCGCAGGCTCACGGGCGAGCACGAGCGCCCGGACGAGCAGCCACAGCGCGACGAGCAACGCCGCACCAGCGACGCCGAGCGCGACAGACGGCACGACCCCGGCGGCGTCGAACGCCACTGCCAGCGCGCCCGGATCGCTGTCAGCCTGCGCACGCCAGCGTGGGAGCCCGGCGTGGTAGCGCACCAGCAGCACCGCGTGCAGCGCGAGCATCCCCCACGCCAGCACGAAGACGGGCAGGCCTTCGCGTCGCCCGGGGTAGGCCTCGCAGGACAGCCCGACGACGGTCGCCCCTACCCCGAGCAGGGCGAGTGCGTAGCGGGGATGGATGAGGCCACCCACCGCCACGAACTGCAAGATCGAGACGAACAGCGCCACGCCGGCGGCCAGTGGGGGCACCCAGGGCCAGACCTGCTCGGACCGCACGGCCGCCCCGCGCCGGACCCAGGCCGCCACCCTGACCACCCAGCCGCCGGCGAGCGCCGCGATGAGCGCCCACACCGCGGCCCGCCAGGGAGTGCCGAGCAGCGGCTTCGCCCCCCGCGCGAACCCGTCCCAGTAGTCCAGCAGCCACAGACGCCAGGCCGTGAGGTCGCGCAGCGGCGCGAGCAGCGGCTCCGGGGCCTCCCGCCCGAGCTTGCTCATCATCGCGCCCGTCCCGGTCGGATCGCCGTAGAGGCCGACGTTGCGAGCGAAGAACCAGCCGCTCGCTGCGAGTGCGGCGAGCCCCACCGCGGCGGCGCCGAGCAGCGCGCGCCGGGCGCGCTGCCCGGTCGTGCCGCCTGCGCGGG